>JBOIEG010000477.1:0-1731 GCA_050740915.1 Gammaproteobacteria bacterium
GCGGCAGGCTGCGCCCGCCGCTCGCTTCGGACCCGCCGTGCCGGTCCGAAGTCCGGGCGCTGCTCGTTCCCTCGCAACGCCCTTCGTGCCTTCGTTTGGCGTTCGTCCCCTCCGCCCCCGCCGCCGCGCGCGCCGCAGGCGCTATCGACCGCTGTTCTTCCAGCTCGGATACTTCGTCCCCGCTAGACAAGTATCTTCTAAGTCGTTTATCCTGGCCGAGTATGAGGGTCCGGCTAACTCGCAGATATACCTATTTAAAAAATGAGTTACGGGGAACGACAACAGCGACAACCCTATTTTTACCCAGTTTTTTTGGGACTTGTCCTCGTGTATATGCTTGCCTATACGCTTGAGGCGTTATCTTCACCATCCCCACTCCCCAATGACCAATCTCTCGTCGGCCCTACTAAAAAGCATTACGCACCACCCAAGAAGCAGGGACAGAAAAAAATTGATCAGCCCCCCCCGCAACCTAGATGCGAACTAAAGGAATTGCGGGATAAGATTAAAGAAACCTTCGGGCGTTTTAGTTACCCCGCAAAAGCAGAAGACCTGCTTGCCCCTATCATTGCGGATAAAATCCATAAAGCTTGCCCCCCATCCGAAATGGCGATACTCGATCAGATTCTTGCCGAGATAAAAAATCGCAGTGACGTAATTGACCAACTAAAAAAGAAGCCTTGTAACACAATCACAGAAATTGACGACCTCGAAATACACCTTGAATTGTGCCGGTCACCTTCTGAAGGAGGGCCACTACCTGTAACTGTTTCTATCGGGACTGTGGCTACAGTTGTGGGGACAACATCCGCCTTAGTGTTCATGGGGCGGAAAGTTGATCCTAAAAAATGGGGGGATTTAGCGTGTTTGGCATGGTTGAAAAAGCTAGGATTAGAACATGAGTTTGAAAAACACTGTGGGAAAAAACCTCCTCAACCCCCTCCGGCCGAATCGAAACCCCATCCCTGGACCGTAAGCCCTCAACCCGAAGCCGAACCGAGTCAGTGGCTATGGCTCATGGTTATTATCGTCGTGTTCTGGTGGTTGTGGTGGCAGAATATAGTGAGGCGGCAGAATGATGTGATGAGGCTGTCCCGGCCAATCGGCCGACGAGCAACGTCGTGAAAATAGTTAATCGTAAGAAAACTTCGCTGACCATCACCGACCTCAAAGCCGTGGCGCTGAGCGTCGCCTTAGTGTGCGCGCCGGCCCTGGCCCGGGCCGATGACTACGATGATTCTGATTTCTGGCAGAATACCCAAGAGGGCATTTCGGAGACCAACCGAAACGTTTGGCAACGGTTGGGCAATTCGTGGGAGGACGTCAAGCACCGGGTCCATGAGTTGCGCAAGGGGCTCACGGGCGTGCGTGAGGACGCCTATGACCAGATCGATGAGGGGATGAGCCACTTCGATTCCCATTGCGAAAGCGAGACCTTCGGGGCGAAGTAAGGGCCACGCCCCTGGGGCGCCTGATAGGTGTGCTGGATGGAAAGCCAGGCTAGCCGACGCGGGAATATGGCGACAAGTGGGATTGCATCAGACGCGCCGCTCCCGTCGCACCCCTTGCAAGCCATCCTGGGCCGTCCATGGACCGGCAGGCCTCGCGCCGCTCACTGCGCTGTGCCGAGTCTAAGGCCCGGGCGCGTCCTGCCCCCTTCGTGGCTTCGTTGCCGGCCGTCCCTGGCCGGATAGCGGCAGGCTGCGCCCGCCGCTCGCTTCGGACCCGCCG
>JBOIEG010000478.1:0-1361 GCA_050740915.1 Gammaproteobacteria bacterium
GCAGGTAGGGTGTGTCACGATCGCATTGACGGAAGTGGCTCATGCACGCTCGCTCATTGAATCCATTGCCGATCCGATCGGTTTGCACATCAAAAGTTCCGCCTTAAGTCCGACAGGCTCCTAGGTGAACAAGCTTAGCATCGAATGGCCCATCATTCGCGGGGCGCTGGGTGTGCTCAGCCTTTGTTTACTATTGAGCGCGTTGCTTCTGGGCGGCACATTTCATTTCCGCAACGCTATGAAGCGGGATTATAAAGCCCATGACAGTCAGTTTAAGGCGGTGAGCCGGGAATACTTAAACGTGGACGTGGACGAGAGGATCATCAACGATCAGTATCCGAAGTTTATCGAGCTCTATAACAAAGGGGTGATCGGAGAGGAGCGAAGGCTCAATTGGGTGGAAACGCTGGAGAACGCCAAAACGTCGCTTAAGGTTCCGGAGCTGAGCTATCAGATCGATACCCGCAAGCGTTTTCAGCCGGATTTCCCGCTCGCGACCGGCGCCTACGAAATGTACGCAAGCGGCATGAAGTTAGCTTTAGGCGTGCTGCGCGAGAACGACCTCAAGAGCCTGCTCGATACGCTCGATCGCGAGGCTTCGGGGCTTTACAGTGTGGCCAAGTGCGAGCTGAGCCGAAAGGAAAAAACGATAGCGCCGGACCCGGAAAAGGCAAACCTGCACGCCGATTGCAGCCTGCTTTGGTACAGCATCAAACTGAGCGGAAACCGGGAGATCAAGCTATGAAGGTGAGATTTAAAACACCTCGATACCGGCCCACGCTTATGGTAACGATGGCGGTGATGTGGGTGGTGCCGGTGGCGCTCCCAGGGGCCGAGCTGGGCCGGCTCTTTACCACGCCGCAAGAACGCGCGGCGCTCGATAAGCTGCGCCGAGAGGGCCCGAAGGTTGTAGCCCCGAAAGAAGTCGCACTACCCGTGACGCCCGAGCAGATCCCTGAAGCGCAGCCGCCCCAGCCGATCACCGTGAATGGCTTGGTCCGGCGTTCCGATGGGGCGAACACGGTGTGGGTAAACGGCGTGAATTCCCTAGAAGGCGAATTCGACTCGCAAGGTTTTCAAGTCGACACCCACCGCATCCGCGGCGACCGGGTGCGGGTGACCGTCTCCGGCCGGCCGGGGCAGCCGATCGAGATGAGGCCGGAACAGACCTTCGATCCGGCGGCGGGGAGGATGGGGATGTTTATCAGAGAAATGAAACGACGGGGGCGAAAACACCCTAGTGTAGTGTCCCTTAAATAACTTTACAGACTTTCCAGTGATTGCTATGGTCTCGCTCATGCCGAACACCCGCGTGGCGATCAAGTTGCAGCCGGCTGAACGCACGCCGCTGGAGACATGGG
>JBOIEG010000479.1:0-7954 GCA_050740915.1 Gammaproteobacteria bacterium
CATCATCAAGAAGATCGAGCGGGCGCGGGTCAAGATGGAGCAGATCAAGCCCAGATCCACCCTGCCCCGAGGGAAAAAAGAAGGCGGCTTAACTGTAAAGTTATTTAAGGGACACTACACTAGATACTGGCAAAGGTCTTGGACGTAATCGCGCCAATTCCACTCCGTGGAAGGATCATTCGGAGCCTGCGGCGCCACCACGGTGACGTCCCTAAGTCGTCCAAGCATTGCTTGAAATGAGGGCGAGAAGTGATTGCAGACCAGGGGTAGTGCATACTCGTAGACACTGGCTTCCCCTTTGCCGTGGAGAAAGACAAGCACCGGCTTTTCGCCCGCCTGATCCGCCGACTCGACGATGAGAATTCGCATCGGCGCGGGTGCTTTGTCGAGCGCAACGGTTACGGTGTCAATGGACGCCTTGATCAGCGACTCCCCCCTGCTATGAGGCTAAATTACGCTCGGTTGACCGATGAATCCTGCCGAACACAACACGTTACGCCAGTCTGCTAACGATAACGCACTACCACGCCTTGCAAGCTCACCGCTTGTTGCAGTGCCGCACGGAGATCCTGTGCCTGCTGGCGCCCCGAAGTCGGTCCAACCCTCACGCGGTACATAGAGCTGCGCGTTGTCGTCGTTTTTTCGATAAAAGCGCCGAAGCCTCGCGCCACCAACTTAGCGCGCAGGATTTTGGCGTTAGCTTCACGGGAAAAGCTGGCAAGCTGTACCACCCAACCTGCTCGGCTTGCATCCACCGAGGCCCTATCCGAGAGAGTTTCCGCCTCCGGCAACTTTGGAGAACGTTTGGTGTTCCGATTGAGGCCTCGAACTTGTGATCCTCGATCGGGAGCCAAATCTTGTGACGGCTCATCGTGAGCAGAGATCGGCCCAACTGCTGGTTCCACTTCAACAACGTCTGCCGTACGCGAAGGATGATCCGCAGGCAGGATGCTTGACGTGAACCCCGCCTGTGACCTTGCCATGGGTGCTTGATCGTTTCCAGACCTGCCCTCAAAAACCATTGGAACAAAAATTACCGCCACAGCAGTAAGCACCACGGCCCCAACGAGACGCTCCCTGAGCCTTTCCTCTATCACCGTTTCCGGGCCTTTTTGTCTAAGAGCTTGTGAAAAAATCGTCGCGAGCGAAGAAAGGTCGCGTTCCACCGGCGCGCAGGAGCGTTTCGCCGGGAGCGAAACGGCGCGCAAGCCCCGCAGGGGCGAGTCTCAAGGATGAGACGAGCAACCGGAGTGTATATTGAAATATTTGGGGATCCCGAGCACCGCCGGAACGCGAGATCCCGAGCGCAGCAGATTTTTCACAAGCTCTAAGACCTCGCCCCCATTCACAACTCGTGCTCCGCCAACTCCTCTCTAAACTCCTTCAACACCCCGGCAACGGTGAGGAACGATCCGACGACAAGCACTCGGTCACCGGGCTGCGCTTCGAATTGAACCCCGTGCAACGCTTCCTGAATAGTTCGATACAGCGTTACGCTCGCGTCTTTGTCCACCCGGCGCAGCTGGGTTGCCAGCGCCTGCGCCGAGGCACCCCTATGGCCCGCGAGCGAGCTAATATGCCAGCTCGAAGCCAGATCTTTAAGGGCCGCAAAGACACCCGCCATATTTTTGTCTTTCAGCATGCCGATCAATACGCGTGTGTTACCCAAGGGCGGCATTTGTTGCAGGGCGTGAGCAAGGGCTTGGGCAGCGTGTGGATTGTGCGCGACGTCGAGCACATATTGGACTTTCCCAGGGATAAGCTGGATCCGTCCAGATAGCTGCACCCGCTTCAATCCCTGATGCAGTGCCTCCTCCGAGACCCCAAGACATTCGCTCAATAGGTTTATCGCCATGATAGCCCCGGCCGCATTTTGCAACTGGAATTCACCTTGCAGTTGCGGCATGGGCAAATTTTCGTAGTGCAGATCCATTCCACACCACGACCACGCGGAGCTCAAACCATGGCGATAGAAAAATTCGTGGTCTAGTCGGTACAGCGGACTGCCTTGGAGGCGCAAACGCTGCTCAACACGATGCGGCAGCTCGGGATCGGAGCAAACCACCGGTTTGCCAGGACGACAAATGCCGGCCTTCTCGGCCGCAATGGACTCCCGGTCGGGCCCCAGCCAGTTAACATGGTCTATACCAATAGCCGTGATCACGGCAATATCGGCGTCGATCAGATTCACCGCGTCCAATCGCCCGCCCAAACCAACCTCGAGTACCGCTAGGTCTAGCTGCGCCCGCTGGAAAAGATCCAAAGCGGCCAATGTCCCGAACTCGAAGTAAGTGAGCGATGTATCTCCTCGCGCCTCATCGACGCGCTGGAACGCCTCGCAGAGATCACCGTCACTTACCGCCACTCCGTCGATCGTGATACGTTCATTGTAGTGCAGCAGGTGGGGAGAGCTGTAGATCCCGACACAGTACCCTGCGAGGCGAAAAATGGTGCCAAGCATTGCCACGGTGGAACCCTTGCCGTTGGTGCCTGCGACCGTAATAACCTTGCATTGTGGCTGGCGCAATCCCATGCGAAACGCAACCCTCTTGCATCGTCCCAGCCCCAACTCGATTTCGGTATTGTGCAGACTCTCCTGCCAGGCCAGCCAATCGGCAAGGCGGCCAAATCGAGCGCCATGGGAAGAAGTCCCGCTAGGTTCACCCGCCATGGGCACGGCGTCATCCCCCCCAAGCCCACAATCGCCTGGAAACAAGCCCGCCACTCTCAGGAGCTAACAAACCGAGACAAGACGACTTCGCAAGGGTGGAAGTGCCGAAGAGCGATGGATCGCCCCAAGCGCGCCCGTGTTCCCGACACGGCGAAGAAGCTGCATGATCGTGTTTTAGCTTTTCCAGTGCAGCCACCATTTTGTTCCCTAAGAGACGATCAGGCGGTGGCCTGCGCGGTGAGTATGGACAGGATCGAGGCAACACGCTCCCGAAGCTGGCGGCGGTCCACTATCATATCGATAGCGCCGTGTTCCAGCAGAAACTCACTGCGTTGAAATCCCTCCGGTAGCTTTTCACGCACCGTCTGTTCTATCACCCGCGGGCCGGCAAAACCGATCAGGGCGTTTGGTTCGGCAATATTGATATCCCCCAACATCGCGAGGCTTGCCGAAACCCCACCCATGGTCGGATCCGTCAGCACCGAAACGAAGGGGAGCCGGCGTTCGCTCAACGTGCTTAATGCGGCGCTTGTTTTAGCCATTTGCATTAAAGAAACCAAAGCCTCTTGCATGCGTGCGCCACCACTGGCAGAGAAACACACCATAGGGGTGCCGTCGCGGATACAGGTATTGACCCCGCGCACGAATCGCTCGCCGACTACCGAACCCATGGTGCCCCCGATGAATCGGAACTCGAAAGCGCAAGCCACGATAGGCCATGATTTCAACCGCCCCTTGATAACCACCAACGCATCTTTTTCCGAGGTCTCTTTTTGCGCTTGGCTCAGCCGGTCTTTGTAGCGCTTCAGATCGCGAAACTTGAGAAAGTCCTTTGGCTCTATCTCCGCGCCGATTTCCTCTCTCGGCTCCGGATCGAGAAAAAAGTCCAATCGTTGGCGAGCGGGTATGCGCAAATGATGGCCGCATTTAACACAAACGTCCGCATTGCGCTCTAGCTCCGCCCGATACAGCACCGCCTTGCAGGAGGGGCAACTTGTCCAAAGCCCTTCAGGAACGGACTTCCTGCTCGTACCGTTAGTGCGGATGGACGGCGGCAGGAGCTTGGTAAACCAATTCATTGGGCACCGCCTACGTAGCTATACGACGAGTCTAGCGCTCGGCGAATATCCTTGAGGAAGGACCGCGCTTCACCGGCACAATGCTCGATGTCCATTTCCCGCTCCGCCAACTTCGCCACCAAGGCGCTCCCAACCACCACGGCATCACCCAAGGCGGCTACCAGAATGGCCGATCGTGCGTCTTTGATCCCGAACCCGATCGCTATCGGCAAATCGGTAGACTGACGGATTTTTTCGATTTGTGCTGATAAGGCATTGCTCTCTAACTTGTCGCTACCGGTCACCCCTTTGAGCGAAACATAATAGAGGAAGCCACTAGCAGCGCGGCAAATGCGCAGTTTTCGCTCATCGTTGGTGGTCGGTGCTAATAGAAATATGGGGTCGATGTGATGCGAGCGCAAGGCGGCGCTGAGCTCGGCCGCTTCCTCGGGTGGCAGATCCACGGTAACTACACCATCAACCCCCGCGCTGTGTGCATCCTGCGCAAACTTTGCATAACCCATGATCTCGATGGGATTGAGGTATCCCATCAGCACCACCGGTGTGGATGTATTCGCCTCGCGAAACGCTTTCACCATATCCAATACATCGCCCAGGCTCACGTCATAACGCAAAGCACGCTCGCTCGCGCGCTGAATCACCGGACCATCGGCCATGGGATCGGAGAACGGAACCCCCAGCTCTATCAAATCCGCCCCCGCTTGCACCAAGGCATGCATCAGCGGGACGGTGTACGCCGGTGCCGGGTCGCCCGCGGTGATAAACGGGATCAGCGCCTTGCGTGAGGCGCCTCGCAGCAACGAGAAACAAGCTTCGATGCGACTCATGACAGACTATTGCCGACCGCATGGGTACGGGCGTTTGGAAATTCTAGGTGCGCGGGGCAGCACCTGTGGCAGCATGCCCATTTTATTCCCTTTGGCCAAAAGCGGATTAACAACGAATGCGGCGAGCCTCAAAGTGAGATCCCAGCGCGCGAGGCGATCGTGTGAATGTCCTTGTCGCCGCGGCCCGAAAGATTAACGACGATGATCTGCTCGGGATCCATCTGGGGGGCGAGCTTGGCACAATAAGAAAGCGCGTGGCTCGATTCCAGCGCGGGCAAAATGCCCTCGCAGCGGGTCAGTTCGTGGAAAGCCGCGACCGCCTCTTCGTCGGCAACCGCTACATAGCTCGCCCGGCCGGTGTCTTTTAACCAGGAATGTTCAGGACCCACGCCTGGGTAATCCAAGCCCGCCGATATGGAATGGGTCTCCGTGATCTGTCCGTGCTCACTCATTAACAAATAGGTGCGATTGCCATGCAGCACGCCCGCTTTCCCAGCGCACAAGGAAGCCGCGTGCTTGCCGCTCGCAAGGCCGGCGCCCGCCGCTTCTACCCCGTACAGCTTGACCTCTGCCTCGTCGATAAACGGGTAGAACAAGCCCATCGCGTTGGAGCCGCCCCCCACGCAAGCGATCAGCGCGTCAGGCAAGCGGCCGGTCTGCTGTACGCACTGGGTGCGGGTTTCGCGCCCGATAACCGCTTGGAAATCCCGCACCATCGCCGGGTAGGGGTGAGGACCGGCTACCGTCCCGATGATGTAGGCGGTGTTATCCACATTGGTGACCCAATCGCGCAACGCCTCATTCAGCGCATCTTTTAGCGTTTTGGACCCCGACTCCACCGGGACCACGCGCGCCCCGAGTAACTTCATGCGATAAACATTGATCGCCTGCCGTTTGATGTCTTCGGTACCCATATAGACTACACATTCCATCCCCAGACGCGCCGCTACGGTGGCGCTTGCGACGCCATGTTGGCCAGCGCCGGTTTCTGCGATAACGCGCCGCTTGCCCATGCGAGCCGCGAGGAGGCCCTGGCCTAGGGCGTTGTTTATCTTATGGGCGCCTGTGTGGTTTAGGTCCTCCCGCTTTAACAAGATACGGGCCCCGCCCAAGCTCTTAGACCAGCGTTTGGCGAAATAAAGCGGCGATGGCCTGCCTACATAATGCCTTAGGTCTTCATCCAACTCGGCAAGAAATTCCGGATCGTTAAGATAATGTTCATAGGCAACACGCAGTTCTTCGAGAGGGCCCATCAGGGTCTCCGCCACGAAACGTCCCCCGTATATCCCGAAATGGCCCTCGGGATCGGGTAGCAGGTCGCGTATTTCCTTACCGGTTTTGCTCAGCTTGAGCGCATCCGCTGTTGAAGCTTGCATCGAACACACCTTTCATAAACAATCGCATCTTACGGTGGTCTTTCACTCCTTTTTCGCTTTCGATCCCCCCACTCACATCCACGCCATAGGGCCGCACTGCTCTTATGGCATCCGCCACATTACGCGGCGTGAGCCCGCCCGCCAGGATGAGTGGCCTATCGACAGCGACGGAGGCCAGAGACCATTCGAAACAGCGCCCCGTGCCTCCTCTTTGTCCGGGAACATAAGCGTCCACCAACAAGCCCTTTGCCGCACCATACCGCCTTGCCGTCTGCGTCAGATCGACGCCACGCTGCATTGCGATAGCCTTTATGTACGGACGCTCGAAAAGGGCGCAATCCTCGGGGCTCTCGTCACCATGGAACTGGAGCAGATCCAAAGGAACCTGGTGTAGGATCTCTCGGATCCGGACTTCGCTCTCGTTTACGAATAGCCCAATCTTGGAGACGAACGGCGGTAAAACCGCCGCGATCCCTTGCGCTTGTTTTATGCCAACGACATGCGCACTGGCCGCATAAAACACTAAGCCTACGGCATCCACCCCGAGCGCGGCTGCCGCGACAGCGTCTTTGGGGCAGGTAATCCCGCAGAATTTTACCCTTACTCGCTGCGGCAACTCCAGGGCACTGCTTGCGATCAATGCGAGTCAAAAGTCGATAATGGTTCGGTCGCGTTTATCTCCGGTTCCAGAATATTGTACCGCGGTGGATATTTTACTTGTACCAGGTATAGCCCCTGTGGAGACGCGGTAACGCCCCCCAGCGTTCTGTCACGGTTCTGCAGCACTTCGAGCGCCCACACAGGCGGCGCCTTACCCGTTCCAATGGCCATCAGCACGCCCGCTATGTTGCGCACCATATGCTGGAGAAACGCGTTCGCTTCCACCACGATAGAGATCGATGATCCAAGCTGGGTTACGCTGAGTTGGGATAAGGTGCGCACAGGATTCTTCGCCTGGCACGATTGGGCGCGAAACGCGGAAAAATCGTGCGTGCCAAGCAAATGGGCCGCACCTTCTTGCATCCGGATGTGGTCTAACGGCCGGCATTCCCAGGCAGCGTGGTTGCGCACTATAGCCCCCCGGGACGAGCGATTGAAGATGAGGTAGCGATAAATCCTCCGAATGGCGGAGAATCGCGCATGGAAATCATCCTCTACCTCCCTTGCCCATAGGACGCTGATATCCCTGGGAAGGTTTGCGTTAGCGCCGAATACCCAAGAACGCCGCTCTCGCTTGGCGCGCGTCTCAATATGCGCGACCTGCCCGCAGGCGTGCACGCGGCTGTCTGTGCGACCCGCGCAATGCACCCTCACCCGATGGTCGGCGACCTTGGACAACGCCTCTTCCACACACGCCTGCACCGTGGGTACTCCAGATTGTCGCTGCCAACCCTGGTACTGGCTGCCGTCGTATTCCAAAACGAATGCTATCTTCATAGAGCAAATGAAGCCCGAACGTCGGTGCTCAACGCGGGGCGAGGGGCTGACCGAGCGTAAACCAAGCATAGAGGATCAGTACAGGAGAAGGAAAAATATCGGCGCAATTATGAAGACAAACCCGCCTAAGGTGCTTAACAGTCGCTTCTCATTGCCCAGCGAGATCGCGCCCGCAAGAATCAGCACTATCCAAAGGGTCGGATGCAAGAAACTGGGTAGGAATGAATAATGACAGGCGCCCGACAGCCCTGGGGTGCGCGCGGTCTATTCTCTAGGGAGACAAGCGCCGGATACGCCGTTTAACCCAACTGCCTGCGCAGAGTCTCCGCATCCTGCTTTTGCAGATCGTTGCCAGAATGGGCAACTTCGTCAAGGATCTCCCGCGCACCTTTGGGATCACCGAGCTCGATGTACGCCTTGGCGAGGTTGAGCTTGGTATCTAGTGTAGTGTCCCTTAAATAACTTTACAGTTAAGCCGCCTTCTTTTTCCCTCGAGGCAGGGTGGATCCGGGCTTGATCTGCTCCATCTTGACCCGCGCCCGCTCGATCTTCTTGATGATGTCC
>JBOIEG010000480.1:0-1598 GCA_050740915.1 Gammaproteobacteria bacterium
ATCCCCGAGGGTGCGCGGTTAATCCGGCCTTGCAGCGCGGTGGAAAGGGCCTCAACAAAGGCGCGGGGAGAGAGGTCTGCTTTGGGGACACAGCAGCGTGCACCAAGTTCCAGCGCCTGTTCTTCCCACAGCTTTTCGCTATCGGAAAGCACCATCACCACCGGTGGGGCCGCGGTTACCGTTTTTATATGGCGCAGCCAGTCCAGCCCTGTAACGCCGGGAACCTTTAAGTCGTATTCTAGCAAAAGCAGGTTATACCGTTGCCAAGCGAAGTCGCCCCCAGGCAATCCCCGCGCCGGCTTATACAGCTCGATGCGCGCATCAGGCCACCTTGAGGCCGTGCAGTATTTTGCCAGAAACCTGAGATGCGATTCCCCCTCGACGACGAGAATGCAATCTAGCATGGTATTGCCTCAAGCATGACAAACTCAAAAGATAAAGGAGGAAGCTGTCAGGGTACTATTCAAATCTTAACTTAGTCGTGTGGAGTTTGCTGCTTAAGGGGTCTTTGCTCATTTTAGTTTCTTTTCGCCAAAAAGGCACAAACCGCCCGTCCGGTTGTTGCGGCGCACAAGCTGGTGCGCTATAGTCCCCTAGGGCAAAGAGAAGGTATCGCACTCATGGATATTCGAGGCAAAGTGGCTCTTGTTACCGGAGCGGCGAGCGGCATCGGGCGTGCGGTCGCCGCTGAGCTGGCGCAGCGCGGCGCTCTGGGGATCGGGATGGTTGACCGCAGCGAGGAGGTGGGGGTGTTTGCCGAACAGCTCAACATAGAGACAAAACGCTCCATCGCATTGCCATTTGCGGGCGATGTAACGGACGAAAGTTTTCGCCGCCAGGTCTACGACGAGATCCATAAGCAGCAAGGAGTGGTACGCATCTGCGTGCCCGCGGCGGGGATCACCCGCGACGCCTTGGCGGTCAAGCTAAATAGAGAAACCGGCAAAGCCGACGTGTACCCCATGGACACGTTCCGCTTCGTTACCGAAGTGGATTTAATCGCCCCTGTCTACTGGGCCATGGAGATGGTGGCGCGCATCGCCGAAGATCGCCATCGGTGTGGCTTACGCCGCTGGGATGCGAAAGAGGGAAAGCTCCAGGGCACCGTGATCTTTATTGGGTCGATCTCTTCGCAGGGCAACAAAGGACAAATCGCCTACGCGGCCTCTAAAGCAGGCCTGGAAGGCGCCGCGGCAACCTTGATGAAAGAGGCCATTTTTCACGGTGTGCGTTGCGGCGTCATCCACCCCGGATATACGGATACGCCGATGGTAAGGGCTTTGGGTGAGGAGTACATCGAGAAGTTCATCTTGCCGGACACGCAGCTTGGCCGTCTCATCCGGCCACAAGAAATCGCCGATGCCATTTGCTTCATGATCGCCAATTCCGCTGTCAGCGGCGAGCTTTGGGCGGATGCCGGCTGGCATCCCTCACCCGCCTAAACCGACTCTGACTCTGTCATGACCCAGGACCCCTAGGAGCCTGTCGGACTTAAGGCGGAACTTTTGATGTGCAAACCGATCGGATCGGCAATGGATTCAATGAGCGAGCGTGCATGAGCCACTTCCGTCAATGCGATCGTGACACACCCTACCTGC
>JBOIEG010000481.1:0-1710 GCA_050740915.1 Gammaproteobacteria bacterium
CCGCAGGCCAGATAGCTGTCCTCTCGCGCACAGTCCTGGCTCGGATTCTGCGCCTCGATAGGCGCACTGGAATCTCGGCCAAGGCGGATCTGACGGCGCCTCCACAGACCTGCCGAAAGGACACGAACTATGAACAAGCAGTGCCCATCAGTGAACATCCCTTACATAGGGTGCTCGGTGTCCCGGGCGTGGTCCAGGTGGAAAAAATGGTAACTCAGTTTGTGTCGTGGAAGAAACACTCCGGGGGACAGCAGCGGAGCATCATCGTCGGGTTCGACGTCACTGCGGGCATCTTGCACCCTGGGATGTAATCTCGGGAAGTCCAGAGGCGCTGCGACTGGCGGACACGGTCATTATAGATAGTCTGTATCAAGATAAACTCGAAATCGCCGGGGTCGGCGACACGGCCGAGATCAATGGTCATCGCGTGCGGGTCGTGGGGATCACGCGGGGCATTCGATCATTCACCACGTCCCCTTTCGTGTTTACGTCTCTCAAGAATAGCCTCAACTACGCACGGCTCGAGGAAGACCAGACTAGCTATCTCCTCGTGCGCACGTCAGGCGAAACATCACCGGAAGAAATTCGCGACCGATTGAAAATCGCGTTTTCCAGACCTCGACGTATATACGAAGCGCGAGTTCCGAAACAAGACTCAGAACAACTGGATCTTTGAGACCGGCGCTGGAGCGGGCATTTTTACGGCGGCGATCATGGGGCTAGTTGTCGGTATCGTGGTGGTTGCGCAAACACTTTACGCGAGCACCATCAACCATATTAATGAGTTTGCAACGCTTCGGGCCATGGGAGCGGAGAATCGGTTTCTCTATAACATTATCGTGCTGCAAGCGGTCATCAGCGCGATTGTGGGGTACGCGTTAGGACTCGGGATCGGGTTCACGATTGCCAAAGCCTCTGAAGCGACGGTCACCGCGATCGTCCTGACCCCGCAGCTCGCTGTGTCGATGCTTTTGATCTCCCTTGTTATGTGTGTCGTGGCCGCTGTGACATCGGTTCGCAAAGTGACACGCCCTAGAACCCGCGATGGTGTTTAAAGGGTAAGCATGGCTTGTTTGATAGACATGAACGGGATCGATAAAAACTTCGGCCAGGGAGCCGAAGCCGTGCAGGCTCTGTGCGACGTTAGTCTATCGGTGGACGCCGGGTGTCTAACATTGCTAATGGGGCCATCGGGTAGCGGCAAAACAACGTTGTTGTCCATAATGGGATGCATTATGAGCCCGACACGCGGGCGAGTTTCGGTATGTGGATGCGATGCCACAGGACTTTCGGAGAACGAATTGGCCCGTCTTCGCCTGAAACACATCGGCTTCGTGTTCCAATCCTATAACTTGTTCCCAACGCTCACCGTGAGCGAAAACGTTCGGACGGCTTTGCGTCTCAAAGGAGTCAGGGGAAAAGAGGCTAAGGAGCGAGCGGCTCAGGCACTCGCGGAGGTCAGCCTTGCGGGCAAGGGTGAATCCTTGCCCCGCAACCTAAGCGGGGGACAAAAGCAACGCCTCGCCATCGCGCGGGCACTCGCGGGCGAACATAAGGTCATACTCGCCGACGAACCAACTGCGTCCCTAGGAGCCTGTCGGACTTAAGGCGGAACTTTTGATGTGCAAACCGATCGGATCGGCAATGGATTCAATGAGCGAGCGTGCATGAGCCACTTCCGTCAATGCGATCGTGACACACCCTACCTGC
>JBOIEG010000482.1:0-3704 GCA_050740915.1 Gammaproteobacteria bacterium
GATCCCCATGTCTCCAGCGGCGTGCGTTCAGCCGGCTGCAACTTGATCGCCACGCGGGTGTTCGGCATGAGCGAGACCATAGCAATCACTGGAAAGTCTGTAAAGTTATTTAAGGGACACTACACTCTGAGCGGGCGTTTCATCCAGGGACCGGCGTCTGTCGGTCGGCGGGCCTCTTGCCGCCGGCGCTTGTGGCGCGCCCGGTCCGGCATAGGTCTTTCCGATCAGCTTACAACGGGCACTTCGATAAATTGCTTCCCTGCGATTTATCGAATCGCAAAACAAAAAGCGTGGGTTTGCTTTGCTCTATGGTCAATCCCTTAAGGTGATTGACTCATGTCCTCACGTTCCTGTGAGGGCGGGCACTCCGAATTAATCGAAGTGCCCAACAACCAGACAGGCGAGAAAGCGCTCTGCACACGCCTTCCAAGAGCGGTTCTGCACGAAGGCGACGCAATCATCGGGATTTAATTGCAATGCCTGGGTCACGGCTTTTTTTAAGTCTTGATCCAGGGATCCGGTGACGCCCTGTCGAATGAGATCGGTCGGTCCGGTCACGGGATAAGCGGCAACCGGTACCCCGCATGCCATGGCTTCCAGCATAACCAAGCCGTAAGTGTCCGTCCGGCTGGGGAACACCAAAACGTCAGCGCACGCGAGATGCGCCGCCAGATCCCTGCCCAGCTTCTGCCCCAGGAATCGCACCTGCGGAAAGCGTTGGCTGAGCTTCTCGCGATCCGGGCCGTCACCGATGACGATTTTGCTGCCACTGAGATCGAGGCGCAAGAAGTCCTCGATGTTTTTTTCCACCGCGATCCGGCCCATGTACATGGCGATCGGTCTCGGCACATCGAGGAGCCCGTTCTTGTCTGTCGGCCGGAAGATCTCCACATCCACCCCCCGATCCCAGATTGCCAGGTGCTTAAACCCCCACCCGCGCAGCCGTTCCAACTGGGATGGTGTGGCCACCAAAGTCCGCTTTGCCCGTGCATGGAATCGGCGAAGGTAGGCATAAGACCAAGGGATGGGCACGGGCGCCCGGAGCCGAAGGTACTCTGGAAACTGGGTGTGAAAAGACGTGGAAAAGGAGGTCTTATGCCTTACGCAGAATGCCCGCGCCGCGTGTCCTAAAGGACCTTCTGTTGCAATGTGAATGGCTTGGCCGCGAAATTCAGCTAGCCGTCGCCACACCCCCTGCTTAGGAAAAACGGCCAGCCGGATGGAGGGGTAGCTTGGGCAAGGGATGGTGTTGAACCCCTCGGGTGTCAGCAGGCAGACTTCGTGTCCCAGGTTAGAAAGTTGCCGCGCAACATTTCGATAGGTCGTAACCACCCCATTGACCTGGGGATCCCAGGCGTCGGTCACTATCGCTATGCGCATGGCGTAAAAGGCGGGAGCCGTCAAGCTGCCGCTTTGAGCTCCAAGGCGGCGCGGCGTATATCCGACCAGCGAAGTAACCGTAGGTTGCCGTGCGCATCCTCTACGAGCGCGGTGCAGCTTTCGACCCAGTCGCCGCAGTTACAGTAGAGGATCTCTCCGATATGCGTGATTTCCGCCCGATGAATATGCCCGCAGATGACGCCATTGACATTGCGTTTAGAAGCCTCATAGGCCACGACCTGTTCAAAGTTGCTGATGTATTGAGCGGCATTCTTCACCTTGTGCTTGAGAAACGCCGCCAGCGACCAATACGGAAAACCAAACTGGCGGCGGATGAAATTCACTATGTGATTAGCGCGCAACAAGAGGTTGTAAAGCCGGCCGCCGATAAGGGCCAAGGCTTTGGAGCATTTGACCACGCTGTCGAACTCATCCCCATGAACGATCAAGAAGCGCTGCCCATTCGCCATGGTGTGGATGGCATCCCTTTGGATGCGGATGTTCCCGAACGCGGTGCCGTCGTAGTCCCTCAGCAGCTCATCGTGGTTGCCGGGAACGTAAATCACTTGGGTGCCGTGCTTGGCCTTGCCAAGAATGGTACGGATCACGTCGTTGTGCGCCTGTGGCCAATAAGGGCGCTTCTTCATCTGCCAGATATCGATAATGTCGCCGACGAGGTAGAGGTATTCGCATTCGACGCTACGAAGAAAGTGGAGAAGAAAATCTGCACTGCAACCCCGAAAACCCAGGTGAATATCGGAGATCCAGACCGTGCGCCAGCGTAGCGGAAGGAACGGGTTGCGGCTACGCATGAACACTTGTACAAGTGATCATACGGTTAACTTAGCGCAAGTTTATTACCCGCAAGTTAACAAACCGTTACTGGTTGGTTAAAAAGTAGTTCTTGGATTCAACCGCATGCGTCGCAACTCTATGGGTAAACGTGCGTAACACGTTGGGTCCATGAATGGTAGCTGTTCCTGTGGGTGGCAAATGCTTCACGCGGCGCCGGACCCGAGCCGACTCATTGGCGTCGCCGGGGCGATCATGGAAGCGAGCTTGGCCCGAAGGAGCCTACTGATCTGTCGCTTGACTTTCTACAACAGGGTAGTAGGACTATAATGAAATGTAAGGGCATATAGGCATAATCATACTGCCGTATGATTGTTGTACATCGTTTATGAAGACAACGGACAGAGCAGACACCGTCTATTTCAGCGTCAAAGGGCAGGTGGTCATCCCGCAGTGGCTGCGCCGCGAGCTCGGGATCGAGAAAGACACACGCGCCATCGTTTATCAGGAAGATGACCATATTGTGCTCAAACCGATTACGGCTCGGCATTTCAGGAAGCTACGCGGCTCCCTGAAGGGCAAAGGGGTGTTGGAGGCGCTCATGGAGGATCGGAGGAGCGAGGGGGAATTGTAAATGCCCGTAAAGGTGTTGGACAGTTGGGCGCTGCTCGCGTTTTTTCAGGATGAGCCCGCCGCCGACATGGTGGAACAGCTTCTCGCAAAGGCCGAGAGCGGCAGGCTCAGCTTGCTGCTCAGTGTTGTGAGCTGGGGCGAGATCTACTACAGCACCATGCACAAGGTTTCCCGGGAGGCAGCCGAGCGCACGGTCGGGTCCATCGCAGAAATGCCCGTAGAGATCGTGCCCGTCGCCGATGATCTTGTGCTTGTTCGGCAGGCCGCTATCTACAAGGCCACAAAGAAGCTCTCATACGCCGACGCTTTCGCGGCTGCCCTGACAAAGATCAGGAACGCCGAGCTTGTCACCGGTGATCCGGAATTTAAGCAGATCGATGACATCGAGATTGCGTGGCTTACCTAACCAAATAGTCGCGCAGTGCTCTTGGAACTGACTCCAATTCCGCCCCGCGCCCCGTTCGCACTCTCCATCTTGGGCTCGGGCCAGCAGTGTCTTCGATGCCTGTGACTTCAGCGTTGAAGATTGATACCGGCACCGGGCCATTCCACATTTGGGGCGATCCGACGCGGTCAGGGCCGATCGAAAACGCGCGCTTGCCGCACGCGACCCGCGACGGCGATCGCGGTAGAATATCGACTTACAAGCGACGCTCGTCAAGCGGTTTCGCGTCTAAGCGCCCGTAGGCCGCTAAGATCGGTGGTAGTGTGGCAATGATCAGCCGAAATTTAAAGAAGGAGGAGTCGCGCATGCCATCAGACAACGATGTCTCAACTGTCAAACCCGCCTGGATGTCGCCCATCGAAACGCGCCAGGCACGTGCCGACTATTATTTCCGAACTGTCCTGGATGGCCAGCGCGAGTGGTACTCGAAGGGCGCGGGGAAACAGAAGCGCCG
>JBOIEG010000483.1:0-1465 GCA_050740915.1 Gammaproteobacteria bacterium
ACACCGCCGATGGCGCGGTGCTCTATGAATCGCAGGTACAGCAGTTGGTGCGAGCAATGGCGGCCTTCAACCCGCCGGGGGCGGGCGAGACCGAGCTTTCGCCTCCAATGCGCGAGCAACTGGAGCCGGTGCTGGCGGCGGCTTGGGAGACTTAAGGAAGCTCTGAAAAAGTCTCAGTCCGTTCGCCCTGATGCCTGTCCTGAGCTTGTCGAAGGGGATAGAAGGGCGACGGTCACGATAAAAATCAAGGCATTACCCGTTCATACTTCGATACCTCAGTACGAACGGGTAACTTGTTCAGAGCTTTCTTAATTAAGGGCAGGTCGAAAAATGCGAGGTGCCCGTGCGGTAGAGGAGGTTTTCGCCCTGTACCAATCACGTCAATGATTTGGTACAGGGCGAAAAGCCAAAATCGCATTTTGACTCCATCAAGACAAAAATGCGCCAGGATGCCCTTTTTCGAAGTGTCCTAAACAGGATGTTGAAAGACGCCGTGTTAAGCACCGCAAGATGCAACGCCTCGAAAATAGAACGCGCAACTGGATGATTTCATGCCAGGCCGAAGAATAGCTTCGGTTGCTGTTGACGCGGTCCGGCGCTCCTCGCTTTGCCGCTCATCCAGACTTACCTTGCTGGGCAAGATAGAGCCAGGTATCAAGCACGGTGTCGGGGTTTAAGGAAATGCTCTCCACCCCTTCGGCAACCAGCCACTTAGCGAAGTCTGGATGATCCGAGGGACCTTGGCCGCACAGGCCGATATATTTTCCTGCCGCTTTGCAGGCCCGTATCGCCAGGCGCACCAGCGCCTTGACGGCGGGATCGCGTTCGTCGAAGCGAGCGGCGAGGAGCGCCGAGTCCCGGTCGAGGCCCAGGGTCAACTGGGTGAGGTCATTGGAGCCTATCGAAAACCCATCGAAAACCGGAGAAATTCGTCCGCCAGCAGGGCATTGCTGGGAAGCTCGCACATCATGATGACGCGTAAGCCGTGCTCTCCCCGTTTCAGCCCGTTTTGCTCGAGAAGTTGGGCTACCGCTTCGGCTTCCTCCAGCGTGCGAACGAAAGGCACCATTACCTCGACGTTGGTAAACCCCAGTTCCTCTCGCACCTTGTGCAGCGCGCGGCATTCGAGCTCAAAACACCCCCGAAACGCCGGGGCGAGATAGCGCGCAGCGCCTCGGAATCCGAGCATGGGGTTTTCTTCGCGGGGCTCGAATTGCTCGCCACCAAGGAGATTGGCGTATTCATTGGATTTGAAGTCCGAGAGCCGCACGATGACGGGTTTGGGGGCGAAGGCGGCGGCCAGTGTCGCGATCCCCTCGGCCAGCTTGTCCAGATAGAAGCCTAGGAGCCTGTCGGACTTAAGGCGGAACTTTTGATGTGCAAACCGATCGGATCGGCAATGGATTCAATGAGCGAGCGTGCATGAGCCACTTCCGTCAATGCGATCGTGACACACCCTACCTGC
>JBOIEG010000484.1:0-2574 GCA_050740915.1 Gammaproteobacteria bacterium
GGACATCATCAAGAAGATCGAGCGGGCGCGGGTCAAGATGGAGCAGATCAAGCCCGGATCCACCCTGCCCCGAGGGAAAAAGAAGGCGGCTTAACTGTAAAGTTATTTAAGGGACACTACACTAGCGAGGTAACGTATAAAACGTAGCCGAGAAGTTTCCATGCCCCGTCAACAGCGTCGACAACAGCATCAAATACCCCAGGAAAAGACAAGAGAAGTGCGATTAATACTATCGCAATACTTGAACAGTAGAGTACTTTTGCAATGGGAGTGCTGATGCGAATGACGTGAGCCGCTACTTGCGCTACTTGCTACTCAAATAGGGTGGCTTGAGCTTGACGGACGGCCGCCTCAGTTTCGAGTTGCAGTATCCTCTCGATGGTTTGCGTCATTGTGTCGGCGTCTGGCTCCATATCCTCATCGATCTTGGCAAGTAGTTCCCCTACTAGTCTGCTGCTTAAAATGGCCACAGTCGCGTTGTCCAAGTAAACTTTACTTTTCCAAAGGTTACGAAGAGTATCAGTGAACTTTTGATAGGTTTCGGGCGTCGGCCGCAACACAGCTGCACAAACATCGGCTAGTTCGTGCAGCTTAACGCCGCGAGCTGCAGCAGGTTTCTTGAACCAAGCGAGGCTT
This sequence comes from Gammaproteobacteria bacterium, assembly GCA_050740915.1. Taxonomy (GTDB): domain Bacteria; phylum Pseudomonadota; class Gammaproteobacteria; order JBOHHR01; family JBOHHR01; genus JBOHHR01. The sequence continues at coordinate 637 of JBOIEG010000484.1, forward strand.
GAGAGTGCGAACTGATGCACGATGGGCGGTGCGCCATCTTCTTCTTGCGCGTAGCATTCCTGGATGTTATGAATCACTTGCCCGCTGGTAGTGCAGAAGACGGCCCCCGACGTCTCGATCATACTAGAGACGTGTCGTCCTGCTCTTAGAGTATGTACTCCTACAACACAGGCGACGTCGTGAAGTATGCGTTGTTGGTAACGGTCATGATATCTGTCCACGAGTGCCTCCGCGAGGGCACCTTCATTTAAGGTGAAGCGCACATTGCGCTCTGGCATCTCGCGGACAGAGACCCCTTGTACCTCCAGCCGTTTTTCTAGGGTTTCAGAGATTATGTAAATATCGCTCGGGCCCAGCCTATTGGACAAGCAGTGCTCTGTAAGCGGGCTGGAACGACGGAGATCGAGTTGTCCTTGGACCGTCCCAAGACGAGACTCATAGGGCTTCAGAATGCGACGCATTTCGGAAACCGTTTGCTTGAAGGCGAAGGTTACAGCGCCAGCTTCTCGCAACAGAGTAAGCCCTTCGTTTGTAGCAACACTACTTGCGGCCCCATAAAGGTGGATTGCTGCAAAGAGAACCGGTGTGTCAAGCGCGACTTGGAGACCACGAAACCACGGACCAACCGAACTCACATCACGAAGCATTAGGGTGTCCTGCAACACCATGCCATCGACGAGTTCCTCTAAACTTGATCGGAGCTGTTCGGAAGTAAGACACTGTTCACTGATGAACCGCGCGATAGTCCTGATTAACTTCCTCTTGGAGCGCGCGGTTCTCTCTAAGGGTGAGTCCGGCACCGGTTCTTGTAGGAGAAGAGGAGCCTTGTAGTCGGCTATGAAGTCAGCCAGCGCTGACAAGGCTTTTTCGCTGGTTGCGAGCTGAACGCCACTCTGTTTAGCAAAGCTTTGCAGAGCAAGTGCTAGTTCCCGGTGTCGCGCCCTAATAGCAACGCATTTTTCCTCAAGCTGTGGATCGGGGATGGGGGTCCTTGTGTTACGCCAGAAACACCCACCCGCTTCCTTTAGCAGACCTTGGTGGAGAACTAGGCGGCGCAGCACCAAACGAGCGGTATCTATCGGGATAGACAGGCTGCGTTGCTTCATCAAAGTACAGATCTCTTCGGGCAGGAAGAACTCGCTCTCACAGTTGGCGAGTGCGTCTAGTACAAACGGCACAAGAAGATCAATGTGATCGCGCTTCTCCTCGAATCTGGTCTTGAGTAGAGCTAGGGTGGCTAGGCCGCGGGGCGTTGTTTGCATGTCTCAACAGAAATGCTGGTCCTTCGTCGTATTTCCGACTAAGGAGGAAGACCCACACATGTAAGGAAACTGTAAGGAAACGTTCGTGCATTATAAACAACCACTAGTATCTCACCTTAAACGTCGGACTCTCCTCCGGCCGCGTCTTCCGCCAGTCGTAAAGACGGGTCGTTGCGATATTCGCATGCCCGAGCCACTCCTGCACCTTGGCAATATCGGCTTAGTGATCAAGCGCATTGGTCACCACCGGCCGTCAAGTGTGCGGGAGTCGACTACTTCAGTAGTACACATCGTAAGTGACCGGCACCGTCACAACCTTTTTGGCGCCATAAATAGACCGTAGAGCCAAACGACGGGAAGAATAGTATCTTTGACCTTCGTCAAATCCGATGGCGGTGTGATTAAAGGTCCTCGCCTCTACCGCACCTGTGCCGACAAGAAGTACCTGTTTGAATTCCGGACGGAATAGACAGCACCGAGCAATTCTCTAGGTCCCGGCCTTACATGGTCGTGTCGGGCCGAATCGGAGAGAAACTTCGTCCTAAATCGAAAGGGTGTAGATCGATTAGAACGACGAGATTGTCTAGTTATGTCAATAAGTTGTGGCAGTTGGGCTATAGAAAAAGGGGGCAATCCGTAGTATGTATGGGTTACGAAACGGCATACGTACCCACAG
>JBOIEG010000485.1:0-1716 GCA_050740915.1 Gammaproteobacteria bacterium
TTTTTTGATACCCAAAATTTCGGACCTATAGAACGTAACTTTATTCCAAGTAATGAATCAGATGCATAAATACGCCTCAGATCAGTACCCACAAATTCTGCGGAGGAGGCATAAATTTCATCCGAGCACCGCCGGAACGCGAGATCCCGAGCGCAGTAGGTTTTTTCACAAACTCTGAGTCCGTGGCTATTTAAGTGACTCGTGTTTAACTGCAAGGGCCGGCACGAAACCAGGAGCGCGGCGGCGAGGAGCGCCGCCGCTCCGACGCGGCTGGCGCGTCCCACGTTATGACTTTTCCCCACGCTCATCCTTCGTCTTCATGTTGACTCTTTTTGTCGAGACGTGGGGTCACCGCTTGGCTATCGGGGATTCCCCCGTGTCCAAGCTCCGCAGAAAATCAACCATCTCGCCGCGTTGCGAAGGGTCAGCGATGTAAAACGGATGCGGCGCGGTATCGCCTCGCTTGGGGTCAAGCAGCGCATCCAATCCCGTGACCGAAACATCGTGCAGGAATTTTTCTTTCCCATCCAAATCAAGAAGCAGCGGCAGTGCGAAGCCACGCTTGTCTCCGCGGTCACTCGCATCCACGATGATCATCTTGTCGTCAAAGCCACCGGATGAATTTTGAATCGGACTCAAAGGGGGCCGCTGACCCAGAACTTCCGGCTTGTAGTCTGGCATCATCTTCTTCATATCGACGAGCATGGTCGGGATCGGCCTGCTCTGATCGACATTGTGGCAACTCGTGCAGTTGTTGCGGAAATGTTCCCGTCCGCGCGCCGACGCCACTGGATCGACCTTCGCGCCCTTCGGGGCCTCGAGCGCGTCGATATAAGCACTCATGTCGATGAGCTTTTGGTCGTCCACGCGGCGCCCCACGATATTTGCCAACTCGCCAGGTTTTCCCGCCATCTTCGCTTTAACAAAGGGATAACCGGTTACGCCCCTCTCCTTCAGAATCTTTTCGTAATTGTTGGCCAACTCCTCGCCCAGGGGACCCGCTTTGATTTTTAAAAATGCCCGGCCTTCTGGCGTCACCAAGGTCGTCGGATCGAGATTCGAGGTGTAAGAGGAATTGCCAATGTTATCCAGGATGGCAAACTCGCCTGCCGTGCCATAGGGTGCGGCCAGGTCCTGCCGAAAGAGCGGCGTGTTCACGACTGGATTACCGATGCCATCCTGCGTTTCGTCAAAGGTGCCGGCGGGATAGAACTCGGGGTTCATGAGATAAGCATCGACCTCAGCTTCAGTTGAACCCGGTGTGATGCCCTTTGGCGCTCGCCCGATTGTTTTGCCGCCGAGAACGAGTTGAAGATTCGGGTAATAAGCTCGCGAGTTCGCCGCCAGCGCGAGCAACTTGTCGACGTTCAACGTCAGCGCCGCCCGTCCATCCAGGCGCTTCCCGATTGAGCCGGCGCCCGGCATGTCGAACACCGACTTGTCTGAGATCGTATGGCAGATAGCGCAGGAGAGGCCGACTTTGTCACCGCTCGCTAAATCAATTGGGTGCGGCTCTTTTAGAACGACGCTCAAGGATATTATGCGGCCTTCTGGAGAGGGGGATTTTCGATACGCGAGGAGTGATTCCGCTTGAGCTCTTGGGTTTTGTAGAAGTTCCAATAGGTATCGCTATCACCGCTGGCGTGCAGTGAACGAAGCTTCAATACCGCTTCGGCACTGGTCAAACGCCAGCGGGCACCGGTAATGTCCATCCGG
>JBOIEG010000486.1:0-3483 GCA_050740915.1 Gammaproteobacteria bacterium
GGACATCATCAAGAAGATCGAGCGGGCGCGGGTCAAGATGGAGCAGATCAAGCCCGGATCCACCCTGCCCCGAGGGAAAAAGAAGGCGGCTTAACTGTAAAGTTATTTAAGGGACACTACACTAGAACCATTATGTCCACATCGGCAGCCATGTCCGCGGCGATGGCTGGATCGACAACAGCGAGTTCAACACCACGACCGAGAACTTGCTCGCCACCTACACCCCGGACGACACCCGTAGCCTCACCTTCAAGTTCATCAACAACGATCTGGAAGCGCGAGTCCCGAGCCGCTTGACGCTAAATGAGCTCCGCGCCGATCCGCGGGACGCCGGCAAGACCTTCGTCAATAGGCCGACGGGAGGAGGGGATACGGCGGACGCCGAGTTGGCGGCCCAGGGGCGCGAGGACCGGCGCACCATCGTCGGCGCTCGCTATGAGCACAAGCTCAGTTCCGCCACCGACTGGCGGATCTTGGGGACCTACGACGTCAAGGACATCAACCAGACCTTCAGTACCATCGGCGATAACATCAATTCCAACTTCCAGATGGCGACCGATCTGACCCATCGCAATACCCTCCTCGGATTCAACGCCACGCACCACGCCGGCCTGTTCTTCAATCACATGGATGTAGAATCGAGCAACTTCTTCAATCGTGCCGATGGCGTTCCCGGCCGGCGCGGGGCGCTCCAGAGCCAGACGCGCGGCTATCACCAGAACTTCGGCGGGCGCGTGCGCGAGGAGGTGCAATTCAGCCCGGCCTGGACCGCGGTGCTGGGGGTGGGCGCCCCGAGACCTCCACCGTGAACGCCGAGCTACGGAACCGCAGAGCGGCGGAAACCTATGACATCATCGACGTCGACCGGGAATTCCTGAACGTGGCGCCGGAAGCGGCCGTGATCTTCACGCCGAACGAGCAGTTGCAGGTCCGTGGGCGGGTCGGCACTGGGTATGGGATCCCAGGGATCAGTCAGCTCACCACGACCGCGCCGAACGGCGATCCCGGCAACAACACCGCCCTCGACACCCAGACCAACGTCGGGGTGGAGCTCGGTGCCGACTGGCAAGCGTACGGAACCTTGGGCCTGAGCCTGACCGGCTATTACGAATTCTTCTTTGACGAATTCGTCACCCAGTTCTCCTCGGTGACCGGCCAGAGCTTCACCGACAACGCCCCGAAGGCCGAGCATCGCGGCATCGAGGCGGCCATCGACTGGCACCCCTGGGACGGATGGCGTATGAGCACCGCCTACACGTTCAACGACCACATCTACACCGAATTTCTGGAAACCATCGGTGCCGGCGCCATCAGGCAGACGCTGGACCGCAGCGGCCAGCACATACCGGGGGTCGAGAGGCACATCCTGAATGCCCGGCTCGGGTACGAGCACCCGCAAGGGGTCTTGAGCGGCTTGGGCGGCTTTGTGGAGGTCAACTGGCTGGATGACTTTTTTATCAACAACAGCAATACGCTGGAGGCCGAGGGTTACCAGGTAGTCAACCTCAACCTGCACTATGCTCGCGATCACGGCGGTAGCTTCGCGCGGGGGGTGAAGCTGTTCTTCGAGGTCCAAAACCTGTTTGACGAGGATTATATCGCCTCTGTCAACGTGCAGGCGGACAGTCCGACCGATACCGCGACGAGCTTACTGGACAAGCGCGCCTTCTTCGCCGGGCAGGAGCGTTCGTTCTTCGGCGGCTTGAAGCTCACGTTCTAGCGCGCCCACGGGCACCCGGGGCTGAAATCGCCAGGATCGCCTCCGCTAAGCACCCAATGAAATGCTGAGGGACGAAAGATGAAACCCAAGATCGCGACGCACCTTTTCTTAGCCGCCCTCGCGTTCGCCTGCGCGCGGGTCGATACCGCAGAGGGTCCGGCAACGGAGACCGCGCCAGCGCCGGTCCAGCACTCCATGGACAGGGCGAGCATGTGGAAGACGACGCTCGACAAGACCCCCGTGGCGGCCACCGCCGCCTTCGACCAGAAGGGCCGGCTTTGGCGGGTGTCCGTGGTCGATGCGGGCTATGTGGCGGTCAGTCATTCGGATGACAAAAGCAGGTCATTCAGCAAGGCGGTCCGGGTAAACCGGGCGTTCGAGCAGGTCGCCGCGGAGGGAGAGAACCGGCCGAAGATCGCAGTCGCGACGAACGGCACGATCTACGTCGCGTACACGCAAAGCCTGGAGCAGCCCTTCGCGGGCCGGATCCGCTTCAGCCGTTCGGTCGATGGCGGAACGCGTTTCTCCGCACCTATGACCGTCAATACCGACCGCGAGATCACTAGCCACCGCTTCGACGCGCTTGGGGTGAACGCGCGTGGGCAGGTGTATGTCGCCTGGCTCGACAAACGGGACTTGCTGACCGCAAAGAGAAAGGGCGAGAAGTATTCGGGGGTGGCGCTCTATTACGTCATATCCAATGACGCGGGGACAAGCTTTACCCCTAATGTCAAGTTGCTCGACCATTTATGCGAATGCTGCCGGATCGGAATGGCGATGGACGTGGACGACACCCCGGTCATCGCCTGGCGCCATGTGTTCGAGAACAGCGTCCGCGACCACGCGTTAGTGAGGTTGGACGGCAAGGCCAAGCCGTCGCGGTTCAGCCATGAGAATTGGCAGATCGAGGCCTGCCCACATCACGGTCCGGCGGTCTCGATCGCCGGGGACGGCATCTACCATCTCGTCTGGTTCAGTGGCGCGACCCATCATCCCGGTCTTTTCTACACCCGTAGCGACGACCAAGGCAAGAGCTTCAGGGTCCCGATCGGCTTTGGCAATGAGGAAGCGCAGCCATCGCACCCGCATGTCTTGAGCATGGGCAGGCAGGTATTCGTGACCTGGAAGGAGTTTGACGGCGAGTACTCGATAATCCGGCTCATGCGCTCGAACGATGGCAACGGGTCGTGGTCGGTGCCCCAGACGCTTGCCTCCACGAAGGGCGCGTCGGATCATCCGGCACTCATCAATGACGCCCGGAATGCCTTTCTCTCCTGGCACACGATCGATGAAGGGTACCGCCTCATCGAACTCGATGAGGTGACGCAGCTATGAAGCATCCTCTGTTCGGCTCTGCGCGTCCCTGACCATGGGACATATCCAGGCAGAGCCCGGGGCCGCCCAGGTCGCGAGCCCAGCCTCATTGTGCGCCGGCGCTTTATCGGCGATCCGAACGGGACTCGAGGGATCCGTGGCGCCAACATGTTCCAGACTATGCGCTCCTTGGTCTACGGCGATGGCTTGCCGCTGCACTATCTGTTGCAGACGCAGTTTAACGGGGCGCCGCGCTGGTCGCCGATTTTCTCAAGGCGGCGATGCGTTCTTCGTGTCCTTTCGGCAGGTCTGTGGAGGCGCCGTCAGATCCTCCTTGGCCGAGATTCCAGTGCGCCTATCGAGGCGCAGAATCCGAGCCAGGACTGTGTGCGAGAGGACAGCTATCTGGCCTGCGGGTAGTCGATTAGCGCGGAGTTCCGAGGAATAAC
>JBOIEG010000487.1:0-5628 GCA_050740915.1 Gammaproteobacteria bacterium
CAACCAGGCACCTGACAGAACTCGCCGATCTGATCGACCGCGGCAATCTGAGAACACGGGTGGGCACCGTCCTGCCGCTCGCGGACGCACGCGAGGCTCATTTCATTCTGGAAGGCCAGCGTCCCCCCCCGCCGAAAGGAAAAATCGTTCTCGCCGTGGAAACTCAGTGAAGGCTCTCGCTAGAGCTTTCAGCCAACAAGATGTGCGGGCAGGTTCAAGCCTGCTCGCACACCCTGAGCCCATGCGGAGAAGCCTTATGGCGGCCGTCAGTGGACTTGGCTTGCATCGACGAGTTCCAGGAGCTTGACGCAATCCTTCCGAAGCGTCCGGTCGGAATAATTGTGATACCCAGCAACAAACCTCGTGCTGGCGCTGACAGGTACCACGGCGACAGCGGAACAGGCGCCATTCCGTATTGCAGGGCTCGTTCCGACGCCGCAACGTCGTCATAGCGGTCCGGAAGATTGAGGCGCACCGCCAGGCCGCTATGGTCATCCACACCATAGCCCGATGGCACCAGTTCGCGGATCGTGTCGGCCAATCTCTGTTGGCGGGCGGCATAAAGGCGCTTCATCCACCTCAGGTGGCGCAGGTAATGTCCCTCCCGAATGAACTCGGCGACGGTATGCTGGGCTGCAATGTTGGGTGCCGGGGCGAGGCAGGCTGCTGTTTCCGCGAAGGCCAGCGCCAGATGCAACGGCACCACCATGAAGCCCAGACGCAGCGATGGGCTGATGGTCTTGCTGAAGGTGCCGATATGCAGCACCCGGCCATCCCGATCTATGGAGGCAAGTGCCGGCGCAGCCCGCCCCTGCAGTTGCAGTTCGCCCAAATAGTCATCCTCGATGATATAAGCGTTCTGGCGCTCCGCCCAGACGAGCAAAGCCCTGCGCCGATCAAGCGTCATGGTCGTGCCCAAGGGGGCCTGCTGGCCCGGGCGTTACGACCGCAAGCGCCGCATGCCGCGAGATCGCTATCCCTTGCTGGATGTCGAGGCCTTCATCGTCTGGCGAGCAAGCATGTCGACAACCTCGAAAAGCTGCTACGTGTCCGGTTGATTCATCGCAACACCAGGGGGTTGCGGCTTACCGAGGTGGGTGAGGCCTACCGGGACCAATGTAACAGATCCTCGCCGCGGTTGAGGAGGCCGAGCACTTCGTCACGCAGCTCAGCTCCGAGCCTCGAGGGACGCTCCGCGTCACCGCCCCCCCTTCCTTCGGTACGTTTCACCTCACCCCGGCGATCGCGGACTACGAGACCATCTACACCGACGTGTATGTCTATCTGGCGCTCAATGACGGGCTTGTCGATCTGCTGGGAGGGGGCTTTGACGTGGGGCTCAAGATCGGACCCTTGCCTGATTCGCGCATGATCGCCCGCAAGCTCGCGTACACCCGACTCGTCGTCTGCGGGGTGCCGACTTATTTCGAGCAGCACGGGATCCCCCGAGGGATCGAGGATCTCGCGCGCCACAACTGCCTGCGCGACACCCAGAGCCGGCCGAAAGATGAATGGTTGTTCAAAGGTCCGGCAGGTGAATTTTCGCTGCGAGTCGAGGGGGATTTTGAGGCCAGTGCCAGCGATGCCGTTCGGATGGCCGCCCTCAGCAGACGGGGTCTGGCGCAGCTCCCGACTTATCTCGTTGGTCTCGATCTGAAGGCTGGAACCCTAGAGTCCGTGTTGAGGGATTACGAACCGGAGCCCCTCCTCATTCATGCCCTGTATCCCGATCGGCGTCATCTCGCCGCGACGGTGCGTACCTTCGTAGAGTTCTTGCGGGCTCGATTTCACCCCAGCCCTTATTGGGAGCGAAACTAGCGCACAGCGTAAGGACGGGATCACTCTGGTTCAAGAACACCTTGAGGCCTTTCTAGCCCTAAGCTACCGTGCACTCGTAGGCCTACATCACCCACTCGTAATCGACATAATGGTTCAGCGAGGTGAACGCCATCGCCGGATTGCTCTTCGCCAGCATGGCTATTCGCTCCTGTTTCGTTGACACGCTTTCAGGTTTCAAAGCACCCTCCATGTTCTCCAGCTTCGGCTTTTGTGTAGATGTAGCGTCTACTCGGGCCGGCCGCTGGCGCAACCAGTCGTCGTAGCCGCCTACGTATTCCTTGAAGACGCCGTCGCCTTCGAAGACAAGCGTACTCGTCACTGCGCTGTGTTAGATATATGTCGGAATAACCTTCGCCAATGGCCACGGATCAACGTTCAAGCGCGCCGCACATCCGTAGGCCGGTGTGTGCGGATCCAGCGCTGCGGAGCGCAGCCTCACGCGCGAGGTTCCAGGCGCGCGCATGCTCCTTCGGACGCACGAATGTCTCGCAGCACACTTCGCTCCGATTATTATAGATCCGGTCTTGTCAACGCCATCTTGCCTCGCACAGTGGTTACAGCAGAAGATCTTGTCATTCGCTTCGAGTCCATGCCCGATGATCGGGCAAGCGCAATGCGCGCATTTTGGCGCGAGCGCGTGGATCGCGCACATCTCATCCGCTTCCACGGCGTGCTCGCACCCAACGCCAAACTGCGTCCTGCGATTATCCCGAGCGCCTCGAGCGCTGCGAACCCGGCCGTCCCGGATCAAGCCGAGTCACCCCATTCATCCCCTTTGGCCCGCATGAGGCTTAAGCCAGACTGGTCAAGCGCGTCTTCACTATCGACCTGGAACATTGCCCAAACTGCGGCGGCACCTTAGCGATCATCGCCGCTCTCCTTGACCCTACGGTGATCGCCCAGATCCCTGGCGAGTGCGATCTCGTCCTGCCGCCCCCGCGGGGGATGTTGCACTCCCTCCAGCTCCAAGCACTCAATGAGTGCCATGGAGCTCAGACACGACGTGAACCGTATATTTCAGCAACAGCTCGGGGAAGGATCCAACATTGGTTACCTGTCAGCCAGCTGCCCTTGCGCTACACTCGCTCAGGCGTGCTGTGCGGTCTCCTGGTCGAGTACCTTCGCCGCGATCCGATAGCCCTCGCGCTGGTGCGCCTCGATCGAGGTGCGTGAGAAATCATAGTCCTTGGAAGACGGCTCGCCTTCTTCGCCTTCATGCACGATGCGCGTGATGGCGAGCGGGGGCGCCTCGCCCATGGTCTGAAGGTAGAGGGGGTTGTGTTTGATCTGCTCGATCAGCCCCGGTTCGAGCCGGCCCATGATCTCCTCGACGAGTCGCCGGTAGCGATCCAGAAGCTGCTGCATATGAATATCCCGCTCGATCTTCTCCGAGTAGAAGATCTCATCACGCCGTGCCATCACCTCCATGAGGTCCTCGGGCAGGGGGTTCTTGTTGGGATAGAGGTTGACGATGTAGACCTTCTTGCCGGTACATCCCAAGAGGTCGATGACCAGATCCAGTGGTGTATTGCTCACGATCCCGCCATCCCAATAATGTTTCCCATCGATGGTCGTCCAGGGGAATCCCGGCGGCAGGCTGCCGCTCGCGAGGATGTGATCGGCCGTGATCTCCTGGTTATAGCTGTCGAAGGTCTCGAGCTCCGCGGTCTCGACATTCACCGCGCCGACCAGCAAGCGCACCGGGCTCTCCTTCAGCCGCTTGAAGTCGACGTAGCGCGCAAGAAGGGCCCTGACGGGCGTCGGGTCGTAAAAGCTCGTCCAGTGGATGGGCCAGTGTGCGGGATGCAGCATGGGCAGGAACCAGCGCGGCCGGAAGAACTTCGGTGAGCCCAACATCAGCGACTGCCAGGAAGAGAGCTGGCGCCTGTGCGTCTCATGCGGCACCATTGGGGTCTCGAGCGCGAGATCCTCCCAAAACGCATCGAGCGCCGCGGAGGCATTGCCAGGATTGCCCGCGATGATGGCGGCATTGAAGGCTCCGATCGAGATCCCGGCCACCAGATCGGGATGGATCCCCCGTTCCTCGAGCACTCGCACTACCCCGCACTCGAAGGCTCCGAGCGCCCCGCCGCCTTGCAGGATCAGGACGGTCTGGACCGCCAGCTTTGCAAGGGGAAACGCGCTGTCGGGGAGCTTATCGATGACGCCCTCGAGATCCGTGTGGTTTACGATCAAGGACTCGGCGGCTTGCGCCTCTTCGGTCGGGCGTTTGAGGAAGAACATCGCCTGAAGCCGCCGCTCGCCGCTCGCCTCGCCCAGATAGAGCACCCCGAACGAGCGTTCCCTGGGCGAGCCGCGCAGCACGCGCTCTTTGACCTCCGTTGTGTCGCCGAGAAAGTTAAACGATAGGTCAAAGACATGGGAGTAGAAGTAGGAGACGGCACGGTATGCCTGCCGTTGACCCAACATGTTGAGCGCGGCGAGACGACCTTGCTTGGCGGCGTTGTCCCAATGCTCGACGCGGCGGTAGCAGCGGAACACCGGGTCGAAGAAGTGGGCCACATCGCCCGCCGCGTAGATGTTGGGGTGGTCGGTGTTTAAGTATTGATCGACCAGGATCCCATCCTCGACCTTGATCCCGCTGCCGGCCAGAAACCTGAGGTCGGGATCGACACCAATGCCCACCGCGACGAGGTCTAGGGCGATCTCCTGGCCGGAGCGGGTGATCACACATCCACCCGGCCATTGCCTCGAAAGGCCTTGACCGTCTCGCTAAATAGGATTTCGACGCCGCGGGCGCGGTAGTAGTCCGCAAAAAACGCCGACACCTCGGGTGAATCGAGCTTGCTGTAGAGCCGGTCTTCCCTGGCGATGAGCGTCGTCTTGATCCCCTGCTCGGCAAAGGTAGCGGCAAGCTCCATCGCGATGAAGCTCGAGCCGATCACGCCCGCCTGCTGCGCGCCGGCCATGGCCCGCTTCAAGTCCTTTGCGTCCGTCAGGGTACGGAGATAAAAGATACCAGGCAGCTCGGCGCCCGGCACCTCGAGCCGCCGCGGGCGGCAGCCCGTCGCGATGAGGAGCTTGCGGTAGTAGAGCTCGCCGGCACGGTCGGTGCGAACGCGTCTATACTCGGGCTCGATGGCGAGCGCCCGAGTACCTTGCAAGACCTGTACGTCCTGGTCCCGGAAGTAGGCCTCTTTGAGGACCGACAGGTTTCTTGGCGTCTGCTTCCCCAACAAAAAGCGCTTGGTGAGCGGTGGGCGATGATAAGGGAGGAATGGCTCCGCGGCGAGAATGGTCACGGAGCCTTCGGCTCCCTGTCCTCTCAGGGTCTTGGCGGCGGTCGCGTTCGCGAGCCCACCGCCGATGAGCAGAAAATCGACCTCAGCCGTCATGACCAAACGCTCGCGCGGTCCAACCCCCCTCATCCGGCGCGATAGCGGGGCCGTGACGCACGGCACCGTCACCGCACAGAAATACCATGAGCCCCGGCCACCAACCGACGGTGACGCAGCTCTTGGTCGGCTGCTCGCCCAGCATTGCACCACATCATGCTTCCGAAATCCCGCTCTCTACCAGAGCCGTCCGTACATAGCCCAGGCAGATAGCATTGCAGATGATGCCGTCTACTGGCAAGCCCCAACCACTACCTCGCTCAGGCTAAGCACCTTTCCTTGGCCGCGCCGTATCGTGATCCTGATAGCCTAGGAGCCTGTCGGACTTAAGGCGGAACTTTTGATGTGCAAACCGATCGGATCGGCAATGGATTCAATGAGCGAGCGTGCATGAGCCACTTCCGTCAATGCGATCGTGACACACCCTACCTGC
>JBOIEG010000488.1:0-1374 GCA_050740915.1 Gammaproteobacteria bacterium
GCAGGTAGGGTGTGTCACGATCGCATTGACGGAAGTGGCTCATGCACGCTCGCTCATTGAATCCATTGCCGATCCGATCGGTTTGCACATCAAAAGTTCCGCCTTAAGTCCGACAGGCTCCTAGGCCTCTTGCACGCCGGCCTCGTACCGATAAGGCCCGAGCTGCGTCATCAACCCGGAAGCCACCAGCGTGATCAGCGCGAACGCGCCTAGCACCCAACGATACGAGCCCGTCGCGTCGAAGCCGCTGCCCATGAGCAGCGGTCCTATTCCGGCGCCCAGCACAAAGGCGGCGAAGAGATACCCGTAGATCTCACCGAAGGCGCGTAGACCGAAGTAGCGGCCGACCAGAAAGGCGATAATATCGACCTCCGCGCCTAGCCCTAAACCAACGAGCATGGCAGCGAAGAGCGCACCGGTTTCCCTGGCACCCGTCCATAGGAGAAACACGCCGAGCGCCAGCGCCAAGAAAAATCCAGTCGCCACAGTCGGCGCAAAGAACCGATCCAAAAGATAACCCGTCCACACCCTTCCTACGAGCACCGCGCCGCCGGCAACTGAAGCGGCGAAGGCGGCGCTCTGCGTAGAGACGCCGCGATCCGTGAGCAAGGGAACGAGGTGCACGACGCAACCGTTCGTGACCACCGAGACCAAGAAAAACGCGACGGCGAGGCGCCAGAAGCCCGTGGTGCGCCAGGCGTCACGACAGTCCAGTCCCGCAGGCTGACTCCGTGTCTTTGCCACACTCGCAGCCGGAGCTGACTCGCCATCTGGTTGCAAACCCATCGATGCCGGGGTCTCTTTGAACAGTAGCCCCACCGCCGGTGCGGCGATCACGATAACGAGCATCCCCAGGAACGCGTAGGCCGCGCGCCAGCCACTCGTGCTCACTAAGGCATGCGCGAGAGAGAAGGCATGACGAACGTGCCCACACCGACGCCTGCCATGGTGAACCCAAGGGCCAAGCCACGACGCCTGTCAAACCACTCGGAGACCACGCGCGCGTAAGGCAATGGCGTGGACCCACTGGAGACGAGCCCAATCAAGAGAAAGACTGCGTATAGATGCCAGAGGCTTGCTGTGAGGAAATACAATGAAGCTACTAAGATCCCGAATGACAGCAACGAAGGAACGGCGACTCGGCGAGCGCCGTGACGATCGACGAGTCGACCGACGAGGGGCATTGCGAGGCTTGTCATGAGTGTGCATAGGGTAAGTGCGAACGAGATCTCGGCGCGGCTCCAGTGCAACTCAGAGTTTGTGAAAAAACCTACTGCGCTCGGGATCTCGCGTTCCGGCGGTGCTCGGAATCCTCATGTATTTCAATATACACTGCGGTTCCTGCGCTCCGGCGGAACGCGACCTTCCTTCGCT
>JBOIEG010000489.1:0-4170 GCA_050740915.1 Gammaproteobacteria bacterium
GGACATCATCAAGAAGATCGAGCGGGCGCGGGTCAAGATGGAGCAGATCAAGCCCAGATCCACCCTGCCCCGAGGGAAAAAGAAGGCGGCTTAACTGTAAAGTTATTTAAGGGACACTACACTAGAAGGGGTTGCTCAGGAAGGATCAAAAAGGCGGGACCTTTTTCTCATTCTTCAACCATGGACGATACGCTGCACAAGTTCAGGTGTAAGACCTGCGTTTGTCCGAAGGCACAACAAGGTGCCGCGTTGCTATTATTGCTTTTGATCACCGTCGTCGCAGCGAGCTCCATTTTCGTGACTACCCTGCGTCAGACTACGACTCAAATAGCGTTAGATAAGAACCGCCAGACTCGCGATGCGTTGGCTAGGGCGAAGGAGGGGTTGATCGGGTATGCCTTGACATATTCAGAGCAGCAGAATCAGGGTCAACCGCAAGGGTTTTTACCGTGCCCAGATCGTAATGGTGACGGAACTGCGACAGTATCGGCGGGTGAAACCCCGTGCGGAGGCAGTGGATTGAGTGTGATAGGCTGGCTTCCGTGGCGACAGCTCGGACTGCCACCTCTGCGGGACGGAGACGGTGAATGTTTGTGGTATGCGTTATCCGGGACCTATAAAAACAACGTAAAGACTTCGCTGACTAGCGATACCGACGGCCAGTTTATCGTCCGGGATGGCAGCGGTACTATGGTCATCGGAGCGAGTGCGTCTGAACAAGCGATTGCGATTATATTTGCGCCTGGCGCGCCATTGGGCGGTCAGAACCGAAACACCACTAGCACTTTGACGGAATGCGCAAGCCAAAATGCGGCAGATCCAAGCAACCAATCCGCGAATTATCTCGATCCAGCGGGGGGAATAAACAACGCGACAGGCAACCCACCCTTGCCTGCCGCACCTTCTACGTTTGTATCAGCAACCACGACGATCGCTAACTTTAACGACGTATTACTTCCGGTCACGCCACAGGATTTCCAACCGGTATACGCCCGCATGGACCGTTGGATAGCTAACAGGGCACAGCAGTGCCTCACACTGGCTTATAGCTTTCCCTATTCATGGACAGCGGCCTTAAACTCACCGGCAGACCCGCTCGATTTGACCGCTGATAGCAACCAACGGTTTGGCCGCGTACCCGACACACCCAGCCCTGATCCACCTCCGCCGGGATGGAACGATGATCCCGACATCAACGTTGGTGGAAAGTGCTTTACGGACGTCGGCGGTTTTACTGGCCCAGGATGGTGGTGGTGGGACACTTGGCGCGAGATGGTGTTCTACGCTGTCGACGCGGCGGCGTCTCCCAGCGGTGGCACAGCCGCGTTGCAGCTAACGGGCGCTCCGGTACCAAACTCACAGTTTGTTATTGCCGTCGCTGGGCGGAAACTCGGGGGACAACAGCGAAACGACGCCAATGACAAGGCAAACATTGCAAGCTATTTAGAAGACCATAACGATCCCAACACGGCCGCTGTTTCCCCGCCAGGTCCTGCTGGCAATATTCTGCCTGGTGACGAACGATTCGTGACCACTCCAACCGTCGCGGGGACTGCATTCAACGATACCCTATGCAATGACGCGGGTTGCCCTTGAGGGTGGAAGCAAAAAAGCGTGCAAGAAAAACCGGATTTGTGCAGTGAGCGCCACGCGTAACTGCATGCGCCGGAAATTTCTCGCGCCGAGGCAGCAAGCTGGGCTCTCATTGTTGGAGCTATCTATCGTGTTGGTGATCACCGGCATCATACCTTTCCGGTTTAGCGAGTGGCGTCGACGCGCAACTCGAGCAGCGCGATAGGAAGCAGACCCGGCAGCAGCTCGAAGAGATAAAGCACGCATTGCTGGGTTTTGCGGTGGCGAATAGGAGATTGCCGTGCCCGGATTGCCCGAATGCAGCGCTGCCAGGATGTGGTGCTGCCGGCGTGATTGTGAATGATGGGATAGAAGATCGCATCGGTGTGGCTGGGTCTCAGCAGTGCGCAAACACCGTCTCTGTCGGCAGTCTTCCTTGGGTAACGTTAGGTGTCGGGCAGTTCGACGTTTGGCAGAGAAACTTTGCTTATGGTGTGACACCGGCTTTTGCTGACGACCAAACTGTTGGGCCTTCTCCTCCTGCCCCTGCAACGTGTTTTTCACCACTAAGCCGGTTACCTCCACCGCCGCCCGGCGTTTCATTCGAACTCTGTTCTGCCGGTACGTTTAATATTTGCGCGGTCTCTCCTCCTGCTGCTACGTGTTTGGCTGGAACTTCAGTCGCACAGGTACCTACCGTTGTGATCTCTTATGGCAAAAATGGGGGACTACCAGCGACTACCCCAGACGAACTCGAAAACCAAGGCGGCGACGCTGTTGCGGTCGACAAAGCCTACAGCAGCAACCCCGCGCAGCCGTTTGACGATCTGGTCGAATTCATCTCTGCAAACGAGCTTATGTATATCATGCTGGCGGGCGGCGTGTTTCGATGAGAAGCGTAGGGTGCATTCCATGCACTCACATTGTGATCCGTTTGGACAAATTTGGTATACGAAATGGAAACGGTGCGTGAAACGCACCCTACGGTACGGCCGCCGACGAACGCGTCAAGCTTTGGACAATAATAATAATGGGAAGCGCCGTAGGGTGCATTCCATGCACCACACGAGGCCTCCGGTTCAATCGGGCGAATGGAATAACCGATATTTGATATGGTAGGGGACATGGAAACGGTGCGTGAAACGCACTACGCAAATGAGGAACCACCAGGCCCGACTACCGAAGAGCTTATGTTCCTGGCGGGACCTATTTCTTCACCGTGAATACATACGGGCGTGGAGCCTTTCTGCTTGACGAGCTCGTGCGCCGGGCTTTGCGGGAGGGGATCCGCCGTGCACGCATGGCTACGTTACAAAGGTCCGGGATTGGACCTATTCCACCTTTCACCGTTACCTCAAACGGGGATATATACAAACGATTGGAAAGGTAATGACGAATCGTCGGAGGGAGAAGCCTCTGACTTAGTCAGAGGTTCCTTAGTGGGTGACTATCCATGAGATACTATCTTCTCTGAAAACCGGCGCCGAGGCATCCCAAGCACTTATCATCGGATCGCTGTGCCCCCTGTATCTTCGACCTAGACCGGATATGAAGAGGCTGCTTCGTGATCTCGCTTATATGGCTGTCGGCGCAGCCCTGTTATGGCTGCTGCTCCCCGAGCGGTTTGCGGTGAACGTGCCCATCGCGCTACTCGGTTGGGGCAACGCGCCGCCATCGGGCAACGCGATCCAAGACCGCCTCCGGCTGCCTGCGGGCTTTTCCATTCGGCTTTACGCGAGTGGGTTGCCCGGCGCGCGCATCCTGCGAATTACGGCCACCGGAGATCTGCTGGTGAGCTTACCAGGCTCGGGGCGAATCGTACTCCTTGAGCGTGACACCAATGGCGATGGCTTACCCAATGGTCGTCGCGATCTTCTGACTGGTTTGAATCGGCCGCACGGTATGGATTTCTACGATGGGTCGCTTTACGTGGCAGAAACCCACGCGGTGGGGCGGATCCGTTTCGACGCCGGCACCCGAGGCGTGAGCGGGGAATACGATCGCATTGTCACCGCTCTGCCCGGCGGTGGCGCCCACTGGAGCCGCAGCGTGCGTTTTGGACCCGACGGTTGGATGTATGTAAGCGTGGGTTCCAGTTGCAACGCATGTGAGGAGCGGGACCCACACCGCGCTGCGATTCTACGCTTTCGTCCCAATGGGAGCGCCGGGGAGATCTACGCGACAGGGCTTCGCAATACCGTCGGATTCGACTGGCGTGCCGGTACCAACGAGCTGTATGGCGTGGACATGGGACGCGACTTTTTGGGAGATGATTTTCCCCCTTGCGAGTTGAACCGCATAGAGCGGGGTAAGTTTTACGGTTGGCCTTACGCCAATGCCGACAATATTCCTGACCCCGACCTTGGCGAAAGCAATAAGGCAAAGATCAACGACAGCGTTGCGCCGGTACACGAGTTCGCTGCGCACAGCTCGCCCCTCGGCATTTCTTTTTTGCGAGGCGACAAGCTGCCGCTAGTGTAGTGTCCCTTAAATAACTTCACAGTTAAGCCGCCTTCTTTTTTCCCTCGGGGCAGGGTGGATCCGGGCTTGATCTGCTCCATCTTGACCCGCGCCCGCTCGATCTTCTTGATGATGTCC
>JBOIEG010000490.1:0-4130 GCA_050740915.1 Gammaproteobacteria bacterium
AGGACATCATCAAGAAGATCGAGCGGGCGCGGGTCAAGATGGAGCAGATCAAGCCCGGATCCACCCTGCCCCGAGGGAAAAAAGAAGGCGGCTTAACTGTAAAGTTATTTAAGGGACACTACACTAGCGGGCGAGGTACGCGCACTCGGCGGCGCATTATTGGCTGCCTATGAAAAAGGGGATGCGGAATATCTCTCGACGATGCGCGTGATGCACGAGCGGCAGCTCTTGAATTTAGCCTTGGACCTACGCCAATTTCAATGGCGCGAGGCGGACTGGCAAGTTCAGGCCCTGCAGAAAACCAAGGAGATTGCGCAAACACGGTTGCACTATTACAAGACCTTGATAACCAATGGGTTGATTAGTGGCGAAGTGCAGTACGAGCCCCTGACTATTTCGTCATCGACGGTGCGGACGGCTGGCAATGTTGCCGTTGCAATCGGTCAGTTCATGAATCTGATTCCTGACCCATTCGTAGGCTTCCCTGCAAATTTCGTCAAATTGCCACCGGGTCAGAAATCGAGCAATATTTTTGGGGCAACTGGAACCATAGCCAATACGGTGGCGGAGATCATCAGCACGGCGGCATCATTAGGACTCACCAAGTCGGGTTGGGACCGCCGCGAGGATGAATGGCAACATCAGGTGGATGTACTCACCGTCGAGATCGAGCAAATCGAGCGCCAAATCCTAGCGGCTGAGCGGCGTCGTGATATTGCGCTACGCGAGTTGAATAATCATCAGCGTCAGATCGAGAATACTGCCGAGGTCCATGACTTTTTGCGCGACAAGTTCACTAACCACACGCTCTATCTGTGGATGCAGCGGGAAACCGCGGCGCTGTATTATCAGATGTACGAGCTTGCATGGCATACGGCTCGGCAGGCTCAGCGAGCTTTCAATTATGAGCGAGGCCATACCGCCCGTAACTTTATCCCATCAGACCTTTGGGACAACCTGCATGAAGGTCTACTTGCGGAAGAGCGTTTACAGCTCGCCGTTCGGCAGATGGAGAAGGCGTATTATGACGAAAACTGCCGCGAGTATGAATTGACCAAGCATATTTCGCTGCGCTTGCACATACCGGAAGCCTTCTTGCAATTGAAGTTAACCGGCCATTGCGAAATTGACATTCCCGAGTGGATGTTTGACTTTGATTATCCTGGTCATTATATGCGCCGCATTAAGAACGTGACCTTGACCATTCCCTGCGTCGTGGGTCCGTACACGGGTGTACATTGTCGATTGACATTACTCAGCAGCTCGACGCGCGTTGATCCTCGACTGAATACGCCGCCTACCGTGTGCTGTCCAGAAGACAAGATGGGCAACGGCTATGAGGCATTACCCGATGATCCGCGCATCGTGAAGCAATATGCGGCCACCGAAGCGATCGCCACGTCGACCGGTCAAAGAGATGGAGGCCTTTTCGAGCTCAACTTTCGCGACGAGCGCTATCTGCCATTCGAGTTTGCCGGAGCGGTCAGTCGCTGGCGCATCGAGCTTCCTCCGGAAAACAATCACTTTGATCTTGATACCATGAGCGATGTCATCATGCATCTGAGCTACATGACGCGGGAGGGAGGAGACATACTGCGGCAAGCGGCGAATGATGTAGCTCAGAAGTATCTCCCCGGAGCGGGCGTGCGCTTGTTTGACTTGAGGCAAGAACTGCCCGAAGCCTGGCATTTATTTTCAGAGGAGGGAGGGTCACCTAAACAGGTTCGCCTGAAACTAAGCCAAAACATGTTCCCCTTCCTCCCTGGGCATCGCAATGTCTCCATCAACCGGATCGGGATTCTCGTTGAGGCGCCTGGCGCGAATCCAAGTGCTCACCGTGTGATAAAGTTCGTGGTCAATGATGGCAACAAATACTTGAAAGGAGAGTGGGACGACTGCGATATGCAGGATATATATTGCATCGCGAGTGCGGATTGGCCTTGCCTTTATCACGGCGTTCTCGACGTTAAACTGGGACCATTGTGCGCCGACGAGGTTCGAGATCTCGGGACTTTCATTTTCTCATGCGATACCGGCACAGTCCTGCGAGCGTTTTTGTTCTGTGGTTACTCAGCGACCCCGCCGCGGGAATGTAAGCTGAGCGAGGGAACCGAAAACAGAATGGGCATGTGTGCGCCTTGTTGATGTGTTGGTCGGACAACAGGCTCTGGCTTCTAACGCGGGTTGGAAGACGGATTGCGAGGCCATACCCACACCTCGGTTAACAAGCTGAGTTGTCAATCGGATTGGACATATCATCATTCTCGATCCTGGAGAAACGCTGTAGCGCATAATCCATGGTGATGAATGCATTGACGGGGAATGGTTCACAATGGCAAGTAAGTCAAGACTTCTTCGGGCCGGTAATGCCCCATGAGTTGGCTGGTACGCTCCAGCGCCATCGACCAGGCGAATAAATTCATCAACGCGCTCTTGCGCGAAGCTGTGCCGGAGACCATGGATCCCGTGGCTATACCCCAATGCTTGTTGGCTTGCACGAGTCCACTGTTGGGATAAGCGGTTTCCCGCTGGCAGGGCGTAATACTGCTTGATGCTGTGTTCCAGATCGCGGTGGCGAAAGTCACGCGGTGTTGCCAGTCGGATTGAATCCGATGCGTTCCCAGTTCCTGGCGCACGCAGGATTGGTATTCGTGGCCACCTTTCCCGATAAATGTAAATCGCGGCCACTCGTCACAGCCCAAGAACCCCGCTCCCCGAGTCTTCGCTTATTTCATCGTTGGCTACGCAATCGCACGCCGTTGCCGCAGGGATTCCTGGCGTTCCCGCAAGCGCTTAGACTGTTGTTCCCAAAATTCCAATTCCTGTTCCCTGGACAGGCTAGCCGTCTGAGCTAACACGAGCTCGGCGCCCTGTCGCTTCATCGCTACACAATTGAATTCAGTCCTCTTCATAATGAATGACCTCTAATGGGGAGAAGATAGCGATCCCTTTGTAACCATGCAGCGTACTGACCGCATTGTATAGCGGGATCTTCTCGAAATGGACGATGTGTCGGAAGTTCCAACTTACGATTAGCGAACACTCGGAAACTGTGGCCAAAGCCACGTGGAGGGCATCGTCCGAATAGTTTGCCGACACGATCTTGGTTTCGAGATAAGCATCGCGCAAGGAAATTGCTTCTTCAGTGATATCGATAAGTTCCGCAACAGCGAGCATCTCCTCGAAGAGGTCTTTGACCTGTTGCGGTGCAGGATCGATTTCCGCCTGGACCACGGCTGATGTGACCAATGAAAATCGTCCCTTCCTAATCTCCTCAAAGAATTCCTCGCTTGGAGCCCGAAATTCGTTATCAAAGACACCGCCGAACACGGACGTGTCAGCGTATATGCGCGGGCGTTTCATTGCTGCCGAAATGCTCTGTCCAGCTTCGCCACGAGATCTTCAGCCCGCAGATGCGTATAGCGCTTGAGGATCTGCATCGATTTGTGGCCGGATATCGTCGAGACTTCCTGATCGCTCAACCCGGCTTCAACAAACCGCGAGACTGCCTCGTGGGCGGAGATCATGAAAACGAAGATCCCGCAGTTGCACTTTTTCTCGAACCTGGTTCCAAGCCCCTATGAAATCGTAAGGCTTCCGCTTGCCGGATACCTTATCGCGCGCATCTCCCCAAAATACCAGGTCGGTATCGATGGGGCGGACAGGATGGTTTATCGCTATCGCTAACACCTGCACCGCAGTTTTGCTCAACGGTACGGAACGGGCGCTACCCTTTTTTGTTTGCTGCAAATAAATCACGCGCTTCTGGAGATCGATCTGGCGCCGTGGCATCGTGACTATAACTTATTGATTGTATTGGTGCCCGAGGCCGGAATCGAACCGGCACGGGGTTGCCCCCGAGGGATTTTAAGTCCCTTGCGTCTACCTATTCCGCCACCCGGGCGCTGATGCTCGATCCGACGGTCTTTAACCTCGAGTTTTGTTCTAGCAGGGTAGTATATCCAATCGCTTGGCAATGTATCTCCGGTCGGCGTTCGGCACCCAGGGCCAGATCACTAAAAAACTATTGACAACAGGCGGTTATCGTGATCGAGTATCGCTTTTTTAGGGAAGATACTCATGGCACAGCGAACCGACGCATCGATTGTTGCGCCCTTTTCGACTCTGGA
>JBOIEG010000491.1:0-1127 GCA_050740915.1 Gammaproteobacteria bacterium
CCGCAGGCCAGATAGCTGTCCTCTCGCGCACAGTCCTGGCTCGGATTCTGCGCCTCGATAGGCGCACTGGAATCTCGGCCAAGGCGGATCTGACGGCGCCTCCACAGACCTGCCGAAAGGACACAACCCACTGCATGAAAACTGGTCGTAAATCAGCACGGTTCAAACCATGCCGAGCGCCGCTTTTAGTCCATTTTCGATTTGGGCGATGACCTCGTCTGGCATATTTCCAATCCTCTCGGTGAGTTTGCTGCGGTCGAGCGTGGTGACTTGGTGGCACACTGCCGCGCCCTCGCGGTATAGACCACCCACTCCGGCCTGTAGCGGTACAGCGGTCGGGACGCGCCCAGCCTGGCGAAGGGAGATTGAGACGGGAACCACGATGACAGATCGCCATGTCCGCACCTGGTTGAATGCATCGTGGGATAACACGATCACTGGCCGTCGACCTGTCTGCTGTGATCCCGAGCGGGGCGCGAGCTTGGCCCAGTAGACATCCCCGCGCTTCAATCCTGGCGCTTTTCCGCCGATTCTAAAAACTCCATTGATGCGTTTTCGAGCGCCTCGTCGAGATCCTCCTCCGTCCCCGCCGCATGCTCGGCATACATCCGGATGGCCTCCGCGATTAATGCCTGTCGGGCCTGTTTTAACCAGCCCTCGATCGCCTCACGCCCCAGCTGAGTCGCGGGCCGGTGTAGTTGCGCGGCGACCTCGCGCAGTTCGCGGTAGGTGCTTTCCGGTAAGGGAACGTGAAAATTACGTGCAGCGGGCATGACAGTAATTATGGCATGTCAATGTGGCATAGCCCACGACATCGGGGCCTCGTCATTCAGACGACTCCAGCCTCCAGGACGGTCGCGAGAGAGCAGAATGAAGGGGAGCCAGAAGAGGATTATCCATCGAGTATGCACACGCCTTTGGCAGCGGGGCCCCAGTTCAACATCTTCGCCGAAGGAAGGAACACGGCAAAAGGGACTAAAGTCAAGCCCAATGGGCTACGGACGCTATCGCGCTGGGAAAAGCTCGGCGCATCTTGCAGGGTGAGAGTCCCTGTCGGGTAAGGGCTAGCCACCCACCCGTATCGAGTGTTGCGTCTGTGGAGGAGTCGAGGGAGCGACGAACGAAAC
>JBOIEG010000492.1:0-1168 GCA_050740915.1 Gammaproteobacteria bacterium
TCTCAGGGATGAGAGTTTGTAAAAAAACTGTCGCGAGCGAAGGGAGGTCGCGTTCCGCCGGAGCGCAGGAACCGCAGTGTATATTGAAATACATGAGGATTCCGAGCACCGCCGGAACGCGAGATCCCGAGCGCAGCAGATTTTTTCACAAGCCCTCACTGGACGAGGCCGGCAAACGCCACATCGGCACGGAGAGCACGCCCGTGCAGATGCGAGAGGTACGGCGGTAATGGGCGCGGCAACCAGCTGGGCGGCGCTGCGCCGCCATCCCGTTCATCTGCTTGGGCTCATCGCCGCACTCGCCTACGCCGTACTCATGCTGTTCGCCCGCACGCCCGCCGGGCCGTCGTTGAGCGTCTTCTTCAGCGCGGTGGGTGTTGCCGCACTTGCCATGCTCGCCGCCTGGCAATGGGGGCGTTCCTCGGGCCTGTCGCTTTGGAGTGTCCTCGGCTGGGGCTGGTCTTCCGCGCGCTAGGCACCCTGGGCGCGCCGATCTTCGAGGACGATCTTCGAGGACGATTTCTACCGCTATCTATGGGACGGTTATCGTACGGCGACGGCGGGCGATCCCTACGCTTAGGCACCCGAGGCCTTCTGCACCGATCCCAGCGTGCCAGGGCGCTTCCAGGCGATCCTCGGCCAGATCAATTACCCAGAGGCGTCGACGATCTACGGACCGGCCTTGCAGTATCTCTTTGCACTGTGCTATTTCATCGCGCCCGGTGAGCTCTGGCCGCTGAAACTACTATTGAACGTGGCGGACATGGCGCTCCTGGGCTTGCTCGCCCGGATCGCGACCCCCGCCTCGGTCTTGCTCTACGCGTGGAATCCTCTGGTCATCAAGGAGATCGCTTTCACCGCGCACCCGGACGGGCTGCTTCCCTTGGCGATCATCGCGGCCTGGTTTTGTGCGGGCGCTGGGCGTGTGTGGTGCGCCGCTGCCTTGCTGGCCTGCGCCGTCGCGACCAAGCTACCGGCGCTACTCCTCGTACCCTTGGTGCTGCGGCAACCAGGAGCCGGGGCCTACCGCGTCTTTGCTCTGACGCTATCGCGCTGGGAAAAGCTCGGCGCATCTTGCAGGGTGAGAGTCCCTGTCGGGTAAGGGCTAGCCACCCACCCGTATCGAGTGTTGCGTCTGTGGAGGAGTCGAGGGAGCGACGAACGAAAC
>JBOIEG010000493.1:0-2408 GCA_050740915.1 Gammaproteobacteria bacterium
CAGTCGGTGGTTCGCCGGAATGGTCAACATGGGGAGCTGTACGGTAGCGACCTCACTGCCGGACATGCTCAGGCCGAACCGCGCGACGGCGCCGTAGAGGAGTTGCCACATCATCGTCGTCTCGGCGACGCTCGCGCGGGCCGGGTCGCTCAGCAAGAGGTTCTCGATCCGGATGAGCCGGTCTTCGAGGATGGCGTGGCTACGGCCGACGAGCTCCTCGAGGTTCGTGATGCGCTTGTGGACTGCCTGACCTGTCACAGGTACTCCTCCAACATGTCGATGAGGTGTTGGACCTCGCCGGTGGTCAGGTAGACGACGGCGACCCGACTATCCATGTCGAAGAGGGTCAGCTCGACTACGTTGTAGTAGGTTTGAGTCTCCAAAACCGCTCCCCCTCTGGTCGTAACACATTTCACGATCTTATCCGAATGTCTCATTCCCCCTCCTCGATGAATGTCATAAGCCGTTTGGCAAGCCGAACGATACTTTCGGATACTGGTCTGCCTTCGGTATTGAAATCCTTATCCATCACTACACCTGTTGCCATCTGAAGGGTGTCTCGACGGTAGGCGTGACGCTCTTCAACAGACATTCTCACAGGCTTGCTCATTCAATCTCCTCCTTGATCAGCGCCCGATAGTCGTCAACGTAGTTCGCCGGGCGAATCGTGAACTCGCTCGTCTTCGCTCCCGGCACCGTCCACCAAGTATGCCTTGAGGGGTGGCAAAAGTCAAGCATTGGACACGGGCCGTATTGGTAACAGTGGTTGGTGTTCCGGCGGAAGGGGTAGGTCCCGGGCTGCGGCACGCCGTTCTCGTCCAGGCGGGCGAGGTCGTCGCGGATCTGGCGGAGGATCTCCCGCCGGTCGGCGACAAACATCTCGTAGTCGATCGGCCCCTTCACGATTTCGTCGTTCCGCTTGAACGGATTGCCGCGCTCGGCGATGTTCTTGAGCTTGACGACGATATCGACGAAGCCGTTGGCGACCGTGCGGGCGAGGGCACGCCCGGTGCCGTACATGTACGTTGTGAATTGTGAGCCGACGGCGAAGCCACTCAGGGTGTTGTGGTTCACGCCGGCGGTGGCCTTCTTCGTCTTGTAGTCGCCGATCTTCACCACACCATTCTCGACGGCGATCACGTCGACACGGCCCACGAGGTAGTCGATCTCGGCGCCGCAGGGGCAGTGCTGCTGAACCGTCATGCCGCGGCGCAGGTCCTCGTGGTAGGGTTCGCCGCAGGCTGGGCACTCGTCGCCGAGGCAGGTGATGAAGTCCCGCTCGGTGTCGACGGTCTCGTAGCTGTCGACCGGGTAGTGAGCGACGTAGGCGTCGAACAGGGCTTGCATGTACCGCTCGCACTCGATCTCGAAGAGCTTCTCTTCCTCGAACTGCGCGGCGGCGATACGGGCGTTGTAGTAGTCTTTGAGGTGACGAGCTACTGCGTCTTTTCGACTCGCCGGATCGCATCCGAACCCCGAGGCCGAAGGCCGCCGCCAGAGGTCCATCAGCTCGTGCCACAGGATGCCCTGCTCGCGGTCGATGCTACGGGCAGCCTCGCCGTCTTGAGGCACCCGCATGTACCTGAGGACCTCCTCGAGATAGAACAGGCGAGGGCAGTTCTCGTACTTCGTGAAGGCGGTGTTGTTCAGGACGCTCACTCTTGTGACCCCCGTGACATCGGCGCGCCGTCGGCCTCACATTGTAGCTGAAGTGCTGCTAAGGCCCGCCAAGCTCGAGCCGCTAGGTGACGGATTCTGAATGTCCGTCCATCCGGCAATACTACCGTCTCAAATCCGTCTCGCTCGATCGTGTGACGGCCGATGCAATCTTCTTGATCCATGCTTTTGCCTCGTGCCCAGTGGAGAGGCTCGCCGGGATTGTGCTTTTCGTTTCCAACCCAACTCACATAGGCAACTTCGGCAATGGCGTCAGGAAAGTAGTCAAGCACACCCGTGATGATGGGATACTGTTTGCGTTCGTGTGAGTCAGTGGGTAACGTCATGCCCCTACCCTCATGTTTCCTCGTTCGATTCGTTTCGCTATCCTCAAGGCGAGCTGTGTCCCGGCCTGACAGAACGTCACGTAGAACGCACACACGCCGAGCTTGACGAGCGGCGAAGAGTCCCGGAACTCCAGGATCGACCGCACGAAGTACAGGTTGCTGAAGAACCACGTGCTGTGTGAGCCGAGACCGGCGACGAAGCTGTAGGTCAGGCTGCCGCTGGACTTCGCACGGCTGCTGAAGAGGAACGTGAATTGCTGAGCGAAGAGCAGCGCCGCCCACAGGACCCACTCAGCAATCCCCATAGGTCACGTCCTCATCGTCGTCGTCATCGAAGTCGTCGTCTTCTTCCTCGACCGGAAGAGCGGCGTCCTCAGCGTCCCACCGATCCAGACACACCGTGCA
>JBOIEG010000494.1:0-3122 GCA_050740915.1 Gammaproteobacteria bacterium
AGAAGAGTCTGTCCATCATCAACTCACGGAGTCGATTGCCTTGATGACCACCCGAACCTCGATTTTGGCGCTCAACACGTACGTTATGGCTTTGGTGTTCAACCTAAGTCCGACAGGCTCCTAGGACAGACGCTACGCAAGCAACAGGGCGACATGTGTCGCATGGCTGTTTATTTCATGCGCGCTTATAGAAGTAGCGGATAAACAGTCAACTTAGTCTCCCCGGCTTTTTTAGATCCAGACCATCAACCCGGTCTCAAATCGGTGGGTGAGCAAGTCGTGGCGGGGATACATGCGCAGCTTGTACTCCTGCAAACCCGAAAGGCTGGGTTCTAGCTCCAGCGTGAATACCGCCTCACCCTCTGAGGTCGTATCGCCTACTGAGAAGCGGTGCGTATCGCGAAATTCGCCGTGCGCGCTGTCGGTCCCTATCACGCATTCGACCACCACATCGGTGACCGACAGCCCGCCCAGGCTGGCCGCCACCCTCAGCCTGAGACTCTCCCCGGCCTTTATCTTGGTATCGGGATCACCGAGTAGCCTAAGGCCAACTTGGGGCCAGCAGTGAGCAACGTGTTTCTTCCAGCGAGCCAGCGCGATGGCGGCGCTAGAATTGCCTTCCGAAAACCGCACCTGCTGACGGGCGGCCGCCCGGTAGAACTTGCGCACATAATCCATCAGCATGCGGTGGGCGCTGTAGCGCGGGATCAGCGATTTCATAGAGGACTTGGCTTTGCGGACCCACCCTCTGGAATAGCCCTGACGATTGCGCTCGAAATAGAGCGGGATCACCTCATGTTTCAGGATCTCTAGAAGCTCCTGCGCTTCACTGTGCTCGTCCTTGCGACCCGCAACCGTATCGCCGTGGGGTGCGATGGCCCAGCCGTTGTCTCCCCGGTAACCCTCGTTCCACCAGCCATCGAGGATACTGAGGTGGACCACCCCGTTGATCCCGGCCTTCATCCCGGAAGTCCCGCTCGCCTCTAGGGGGTACTGAGGCGTGTTGAGCCACACATCGACGCCGGTGACCAGTCGTCGGGCCAGGGTCAGATCGTAGCCTTCCAGCAGCACCACCCTGCCCTCGAACTCCGGTTGTTGAGAGAGCCGGTGTACGGCGCGGATCAGATCCTGGCCAGGCCCATCATGGGGATGGGCCTTGCCGGCAAAGATGATGATGACGGGACGATCCGGGTTGCCTAGCAGCCGAGCTAGGCGCTCTGGATCTGCAAACAAAAGTGTGGCTCGCTTATAGGTGGCAAAGCGACGCGCGAAACCGATGATGAGCGCGTCGGACTCCGTGGAGAGAAAGCGGGTCAGGCGCTTGATATGGGACTCGCTGTAGCCATTCCTCAAGAGCTGCACCTTTAAGCGCTGCTTGACCTCTTTGATCAGATCAAACTTGAGGAGTTGGCGCACGCTCCAAAAGGCGGAATCAGGTAGCGCGTCTATGCATTCCCAGAACGAGTCGTTTAAGAGCTCGTTGCGCCAGCGACGGCCTAACCGCAGGTCAAAGAAGTGTAGCCAGGCCGCGGCCAGGAAGGTCGGCACATGGATCCCGTTAGGGATGTAGTCGATGGGATTTTCAGCACAGGGGACCTCAGGCCAGATGTAGCCTTCCATACGCGAGGCAACACGCCTATGGATCTCGCTGACTCCATTATGAAAACGCGAACCCCGCAACGCCAGCGCCGTCTGATTGAACCCCCTGCTATTGATGGGGCTGGTACCCAGCCGGAGAAACTCTTCCTCCTGAACGCCGAGCTGGGAGATAAAGCCGCCAAAGTACTGGCGCATCACATCCCGGTCGAAGACATCGTGACCGGCCGGGACGGGGGTGTGGGTGGTGAACACTGTCGCCGAGGCGACGCGTTCTAAGGCGGCTGCAAACTCAAGCCCCTCTGCGATGAGCTCCCGGCACCGCTCTAGCACCATAAAGGCGGCATGTCCCTCGTTGATGTGCCAGACGGTCGGCACCAGCCCTACGGCCCGCAACGCCCGCACGCCGCCTATTCCCAGCACGAGCTCTTGCTGGATCCGAGTGTGGTGGTCTCCCCCGTACAGTTGTCGGGTGATCTGCCGGTCCTCGGGATGGTTGCTGTCCAGGTCCGTATCCAGGAGATAGATGCGGACGTGGCCAACCAACACCTGCCACACGGCGATTTGAACGAGCCGGTCCCGTAGCTCCAGCTGCACAGCGAGCGGCTGGCCGTGCGCATCCAGCACGCGTGAGACCGGCAGATTGAGGAATTCGAGCAAGGATAGGCGTAGTTGCTGATTGCCTTGCGCGTCGATGCTCTGATCGAAGTAACCCACCCGATAGAGTAGACCGACGGCAACGAACGGAAGCCCCATATCACTCGCTGCCTTGCAGTGATCACCCGCGAGGATCCCGAGACCGCCGGAGTAGATCGGCAGACTTTCGTGAAGACCAAACTCGGCGCAGAAATAGGCCACCAGATCACGCGCAGGGTCCAGGCATTTGCGAAGCTCGGGATCTACCTCCCTGGCGAGGTAGCTATCATAGTCGGCCAGGGCACCGTGGTAGTCACTGAGGTAAACGTGGTTCGTGGCGGCCTCATTGAGCTTCTCCTGAGACACTCGGCGCAAGAACAACTTCGGGTTGTGGCCGCACGCGCTCCAGAGGTCCCGGTCCAGGTGGGCGAAGAGAGAGCGAACGTCCCGGTCCCAGCTAAAGATCAGATTGCTCGCGAGATCCTCCAAGCGGCCCAAAGCCTGGGGGACAGTGGGTTGCACCTCTAGGGAAAACCGGGTTCCGCTTTGTCGCCCGCTATTACTTGCATCCATAGATTCGATTGAGTAGCTCGAAAAATCGTTGGCTGTCGCTAGGACAGCCCATTCGATAGACTAGTCACTCAAGCAGCAGACCGCAAATGACACGAGCGATCCGCCCGAATGGAGCATGTACTGTTCGCCACCAGCGAGGCACACCCACTCATCAAGACCGGCGGTCTTGGGGATGTCTCGGGGAGTCTCCCGCTAGTGTAGTGTCCCTTAAATAACTTTACAGTTAAGCCGCCTTCTTTTTCCCTCGGGGCAGGGTGGATCTGGGCTTGATCTGCTCCATCTTGACCCGCGCCCGCTCGATCTTCTTGATGATGTCC
>JBOIEG010000495.1:0-9589 GCA_050740915.1 Gammaproteobacteria bacterium
CCAGCCGTTTCTCGTTCATGTCGATCACCATGCCCCCGATGATCGATCCCTTCACCACCTTTCAGACTCATCCCTCGCTGGAAACACGCAGCCAAGTTCAGACTCATACCATTTTGGAAAAGACTCCGCATTCCAGCGGTCTACAGGGAAAGCGTCCTGGCCACGCCGCCGGAGAACATGCCCTTAGAGTCCGATCCCCACTGTCTCGCGCGTCTCAAGCACTATCGCAGTCTCGTTCCGATGGCGCAAGAAGTGCGCAAACCCATCTTCCATCTCACTACGGCCGATGGCGCCATCGGGAGTCATTCTCACGCCGTCACGGAGGCGCGCAAGGACTTTATGGAGCTGGCGAAGACTATTCTCGGCCAAATCGGATGGTCTGCCTAGCACGCCGCACCCGCAGAAAAAAAGCGCGCGACTTGACCAACGGCGAGTAGCGTGACCCGCCCGAGAAATTGGTTCTCCTACATTATTGGTGCGCGGATGCGACAAGCGCGAGTCAGGCCGAGGGCGGACCGGCCTACCGCTTCGTGTACGTCGATCAGGCCGGTTTTGAGACGCACCGACCGCAGGATCTCGCAGGCTTGCTCGCCGGGTTCTCAGAGTTTGTGAAAAAACCTACTGCGCTCGGGATCTCGCGTTCCGGCGGTGCTCGGGATCCTCATGTATTTCAATATACACTGCGGTTGCTCGTCTCCTCCTTGAGACTCACCCCTGCGGGGCTTGCGCGCCGTTTCGCTCCCGGCGAAACGGTCCTGCGCCCCGGCGGAACGCGACCTTCCTTCGCTCGCGAGGGTTTTTCACAAACTTTCAGCATACCAAAGCCAAGCTATAATTGCTGGGAAACCATTTTTATGGGAACCTGGCTATGAAGACAACTCTGGAAATTCCTGACGATCTCATGCGCGCCGTCAAAATCCGTGCCGTCGAATCCAACCAAAAGCTGAAGGATTTCATTGCCGATGCGTTACGCAAGTTCCTCGTGCAGTCACAAGGTGTCCAACCCAAAGACCCCCTGCAAGCCCTGCGGGAGAGGTTGATCTTTCATCCCGATGGGAGCGTCACCAATCCCGACGGAATCGACGATCCGGCTTTTTTTGAAGCATTGGAAGACATTCGCCGCCGCAGCCGGTTCGAGTCGCCACGCAACCCCTTCGCGGAGAACTGAGAGCTTGTAAAAAATCGTCGTGAGCGAAGAGTGGTCGCGTTCCGCCGGAGCGCAGGACCGTTTCGGCGGGAGCGAAACGGAGCGCAAGCCCCGCAGGGGCGAGTCCCAAGGATGGGACGAGCAACCGGAGTCTATAGTGAAATCCATGAGGATCCCGAGCACCGCCGGAACACGAGATCCCGAGTGCAGCAGATTTTTTTACAAGCTCTGAGGATGTACCTGCTCGACACCAATATATTGAGCGAGATCGTTCGGCCCAGCCCGGATGGGCAAGTCATGGCGAAGTTGTTCGCTCAGCGATCAACCGATGTGTTCGCATCCGAGATCACGCGTTTCGAGCTTCGTCGAGGGGCCTGTCTGCGCCAAGACACGGAACGCTTATGGGCGAGGTTGCAAAGAGATGTATTGCCCGTGGTGAACTGGCTGCCCTTGACCCAGGGAGTCAGCGAGCGGGGCGGCGAAATCTCCGCCGATCTGCGACGCAAAGGCCGTGAGGCGGGCACCTTCGATCCGCTGCTGGCCGCCACAGCCGCGGTTCACGGCTTGATCCTGGTAACCCGAAACGTTCGGCATTTCGAAATGAAATTATCCCGGATCTGCGTATCGAAAACTGGTTCGCCGAGGGCTGATCATGTCCCGCCAGCCGAAAGAAGCCTACGGCCTCTCGGACGCCGAGAAGCGCGACCTGATCCAGCTCATCCGAACATGGGCCTACTTGAAAGAGCAAATGGCAGAGTTTGACCGTCAAGGCCGAATCCACTATCCAAAGGCTGAGGACGGAAAACCTCGCCTCAAACGCTATGAAAGCGAGTACGAGGGTTAGACGTAGGGTGCGCTCCGCGCTCCGCGCACGATGCCCCAACGTCGGCTTTGGTGCGCACAGCGCACCCTACGGATGTGCGCAGGCGGACTTCGAAGAACGCTGGACCGGCGGCTACATCTTCGAGAACGAGTGGCAGAGCTTCCGCACCCGCAAGAACCGCGAGCTGGAGCTTATCGCCGCGCCACACACCTACACCCGAGCCGGCCGCTACACCGTGGCCGTCAAGGTGATCGATATCTTCGGTAACGACACCATGACCCTTGTGCCGGTGAATGTGGGGTAACACAGGCGTAGCGAGGATTGGTCAGCAGGCGAGCCACCGCACCCTAGGTCCGCCCGGCCGGCGTTTCCGGTCAGGCCAATTTCCCGTGCGATGACTACAGCTTGCTTTTGACCAGCGAGTAAATGGCTTCTGCCTCCGAGTCGGCGCCTTGCAGCAGCCGCTCCAACTCGGCACGGCGCCCAGCGGCGAAGCTCTGATCTCTAATGTTGCCTATATTGATGTATACGTTGAGCGCCGCGCTGCGCAAGGCGGCATAGGCGGCGACGACGGCGACACCGGCATCGCTGATCACGTTCAGGTTGCCCTTCTCCGCTGCGGTACGGCTTAAGCTTATCACCTCCACGCACGTTTGCGCGCACGCGAGCGGCACGTCGGTCGCCGCCTGCAACGCCTTTTGGATGGCTTCGGCGCGGGCGATTTTTTGTTCCTCGGTGTCCTTGGGCATGCCGTAAGCGCCCATGACCTGATCAAAAACCGCTACGTCCTGCCGGATCATATCGGTCATCTGTTCCCGCAACGCCTCCGCGCGACTCAAGACCTCTTTCATCTCGTCCTCGACACCGGCGTATTTCTCCTTGCCTATGGTGAGGTTGCAGACCATGCTGACCAAGGCAGCGCCCATCGCCCCCATGATCGCCGCCGCGCTGCCGCCGCCCGGGGTGGAGGCTTTGCTCGCGAGCTGGTCAAGGAACCATTGAATCGGTTTATCTTTGATCATCTTGTCTCCCTTAAGTCAGGCCACCAGTAGCGCACTTTCTCACCGAGAGCACGAGTGCGCCACGATTATAGGTATCGCTCCCGTCGGTGCAAAGGACCGCGGGGCCAGCGTATCAAGACCCACTATGTAAACGACACCGTGAGAGATACGGCTCATCCCAATCGGTTCAGGCGTTCTTTCCTTATACCTTTCTTACCCATGCGACGTTGGTTGCACCGCTGTCTCTACGGGGTTAGACTATCGAAACGCAACGAGGAAGGTGCGCCCGAAGAGCTGGCGGCCAACGTCAGAGCCTGGGGGGCGCGCGTGAGCCAGGCCACCGAGCTGGATGGCTCTTTATAAGAAACCGGGGGCTGCGAAAAACGCGGCTAACCGGGGAGGGCTTAAGTGATGGTGATCCCGGGGTACACGATCGTAGAGGAGATCGCACGAGGGACTATGGCCCAGGTTTACCTCGCGATCCAGGAAGTCCTGGATCGCGAGGTGGTGCTCAAGGTCATGTCTCAGCACCTCGCGTCCGATCCAGGGTTCGAAGATGCCTTTGCCAACGAAGGCAAGATCGTCGCTAAGCTCAGCCACCCGCATATCGTTACCGTCTACGATCTCGGTCACGCACCGGAGGGCTGCTATATCGCGATGGAGTATGTGCCGGGACAGACCCTGGCGCAGCGAATCGAGGAGGGGCTAACGCTCGCTCAAAGCCTGCGGATCATGCGACGAGTGGCCCAAGCCCTGGCCTATGCCCACAAGCGCGGGGTGGTGCACCGCGACCTCAAACCGGCGAACATCCTAGTTCGAGCCGTTGATTGGCCGGTTCTGGCGGACTTCGGCGTCGCCAAATTCCGAAAACAGGGGGTGATGTTGAAAACGGGTCGCGTGCTTATTGGCACTCCGTGCTACATGAGCCCCGAGCGGGTCCGGGGCGAGCCCGAGGACGCGCGCAGCGACCTCTACAGCCTAGGGGTGGTGTTTTACGAAATGCTCACCGGCGCTGTCCCTTACCTCGGGAAAGACCCATTAGCCACGGCACAAAGGCACGTACATGATCCAGTCCCCATCCTGCCTGAAGGCCTGGCTTTCCTGCAACCGGTGCTGAACCGGTTGATGGCAAAGCAGCCGACCCATCGCTTCCGGGATGCCGAGGCTTTGGCCCAGGTATTGGAACAAACCCTGCGCGAACGTATGGGCGAGCACCCGGAGCTCGGGCTCGCCCTGGAACAGCACAGGGTCGCGGCTGTTCCCGCACTTGGGGCTGGTGAGAAGTGGCCTAGCCCAGGGTGGCGGCGGACAGCGGGCTGGCTCCCGGCTGTTCCTGCACTGGGGGTTGGTGAGAAGGCCTCGGTGCCGGGATTGAGGCGCTTGGCGGTTGAAGCTCAACGCGCTCACGTACGTGGATGGCGGTTGGTCATGAACCGCCTCGTCGCCGGGCTCGTCGGCGCTGTGGCCGGGACCATGGTCTTCGCGGTGATCGACACGGTGCGCACTGTTGGCGACCCGCAGGCCTATGACCTTCAGGCCGAGCACGTCCTGGAGCGGTTGCTCGCGTACGAGGGTACCCAGCCCGCGGAGTCTCTGATCGGTCAACCGGGGACCATGAGCCCGTATGCTACCTACACCTTCGCCCTGGCGTACCTGCAGGGCGACTCGCGCGTGATCGAGGGGCTGCAGCGCCTGGCAGAGCGCTTCGAGGCGCGGGCGCGCCGCAAAGCGCAGGAGGGCCAGCTGGAGCAGGGGCTGTTGCTGGCGCGGCAGGGCTTGCACTTCCAGCCGGAGCATGAGGGTCTCCTCAGGCTACAGCAGGGCTTGACCGGAAAGCTCGAACAAGCGCGCCGCCGCCAGCAGATCAAAGAACTGCTTGGCCAGGCCCAGAGGCATCTGGCCGCCTCGCGCTTGAGCGAGCCCAAGGGCCACAACGCCTTCGATACCTACAACGCAGCGTTAGCTCTCGACCCGAATAACCGGCAGGCCCGACAGGGCCTGGCACGAATCGCTGAAAGCTTGGGCGAAGGCGTTAAAGATCCACAAAACGCGGGGCTCAAGACCCTAAGGGACGCGGTGGTCGAGCAGAAGGGCCAACAGGACGAAAAGCGTCGCCGCCTCGTCGCCCAGTGGCTAGACCAGGCCCAG
Organism: Gammaproteobacteria bacterium; assembly: GCA_050740915.1. Lineage (GTDB taxonomy): Bacteria > Pseudomonadota > Gammaproteobacteria > JBOHHR01 > JBOHHR01 > JBOHHR01. The sequence continues at coordinate 5,120 of JBOIEG010000495.1, forward strand.
GCGCAGCGGTGGGCGGAAAAGCTGACCCATCCGCCGGGAGACAATGCGTTTGAGACCTATCGCATCATCCTCGCAGTGGCCCCGGGTGAGGAAAGCGCGCTTGGGGGGCTGAAACGCATCGCGCAGCGATACGCTGAGCTAGCCCGAAGCTACAAACGGAGGGGGGACTTACGGCGCAGTCGGGCGGCTATTGAGCAGGGGCTCCAGGCCGTGCCGGGGCACGCCGCGCTATTCGACCTGAAGAAGGACATCGCCTCAACGAACGCGGATACCATGGGGGCATTATTGCGCAAAGCGGATCGTCAGTTTGTGGCCTCGCGCTTGACCGAGCCCAGGGGAGATAATGCTCTGGAGAGCTATCGGGAGATATTGCGCATGGACCCCAGCAACGAACAGGCTAAAAAGGGCGTGCACATGATTGTCCAGCACTACGAGCTGCTGGCCGAGAGCCGCCACCAATCCGGTAGCTTGCAGGAAGCCTTGGCGCTCGTCGATGAAGGATTGAAGGTCGAGCCTGGTGATGGGTCGCTGCTGGCCCAGCGCAAAGCCATCGTCCTCGCGCTGGCGGCGGAGCCGAACCGATCAAGACCTTAGGAGAACCGAGCACTATGAACGCAATCAGACAGTTTGGTGTGTGCCTTCTAATGGGCGCGTGGTTAATGCTTACATTTTCAGCGGCCTTGGCACGAGACGTGGTTCTGCTCATCGATAACTCGGGGAGCATGAAAAAGAACGACCCGCAGTCGATGACCAAACAAGCGGTCGCCCAATTCCTCCAGAACGCGGACCCCGGGATGAGGGTGGCCCTGATCATTTTTGATCAAGGTGTGAAAGTCCTAAGCCCCCTGATCTCGATCGATGAAAACGCCCGGCTCGATATGCTCGCCAACTTAGACCGCATCAACTACAAAGGGCTATGGACCAACAGCGGCGATGGGTTGCGGCGAGCCCTGGATGAATTGAAGACCCATCGAGATTCGGCGCGAGATCAATTCATCGTGTTTCTTACCGACGGTATCGTCGATACGGGCCGCCAGGCTCAGGATCTGCAGATGATGGATGCGATGCGCGGCGAGATGGCCAAAGAAGCTGCAGAGTCCCGGGTACGGATCTTCGCGCTTGCCTTTACCAAGAATGCGGATGAAGAGCTTCTAGTCGATCTGGCCGAGGCGACGGGCGGCATCTTTTTTCAGCCGTTGAGCGCAGAGGAGTTGCCCGACCTGTTCGGCCAGATGAACGCTGCTTTCGCCGAGCAGGGCGCGAACCTTGAGCCACAAGCGAGCGCAGACATCTCGGTCCCCAAGGAGCGTACAGCCACCTCGATAAAGCCCGAGGGTACCGCAAGCACGGAACCGGCTATCGAAACTCCGTCTTCGCCCACAGCCACCGAGGAGGAGCAGATCCCGCCATCCTCGGTTGTCGCAGAATCGGCCTCGGGTCTAGAGGCATCGGCGCCTCTAGCCGATGCGCAGCAACTGCCTTTGGTCCCCTCAGAGCATGTTGCCGAGCAGCCGTCCGCCGAGGCGGCGCCGGCATCTTCCGCAGCGCAAGCATCGCAGCCCGCCGTCGCGGCGGCCGCGAGCTCGACCAATATCCTAGTAGTCTCGGTCGCCGGATTGGCAGCGCTCTTCTCAGGGATCAGCATTTGGTTCATGTATAGAATGGCCAAAGCTCCCACAGGGGCATCGATTGCGGCGCCGAGCACAACGGGGTGGCCGCGCGGCGGGCACAATGCCCACCGGGCCGTGCTCTATTTCGGGATCTCCCAAGAGCGCTGGAGCTCCCAAGAGCGTCCGTTACAGCTCCCCACGGGCGAGGTATTCGAGCTCACCGGCAAGACCACGCTGATCGGGCGTGCGCCGGGCCTCGGCGGGATCGTGATCGCGGACTCAGGCATCGGCCGCCAGCATGCCGCCATCGAGTACCGCGACTATACGTACTGGATGATCGACCAGGGAAGCCGCAATGGAACCTTCGTAAACGGGAAGCGGGTACCGGGTACGCACCGTCTGAACCACGGTGACCGGCTGCGTTTTCATGATCGGGAGTGCTTATTTCTCATGCCCGGGCGGGACAACGCCGCGGAAACCGTCATCGTGCGACTCGAGCGGAACGTTGAAAGGGACCACGGGAACGACGAGGACCTCACAATCAATGAAACGGACTCAGCCGCGGTTCAGCGCGGGCATGCAGTTTAGTTGCAGCGAAACGCTGAGGCCGCCCCACCGGACAAGCGTCCGAGGTGCGCGCCGCTCGCCTCATAAGCTCATACAACAATCTCGCGAGCGCTAGGAGAGCAAGGGGGGCGGGCGCAAAGCCGCAGTAGATCTCTGAGGGTAAGGCCGCACCCATCGCCCCCCTGATCGCCGCCCGGCGTGCAGGCCTTTCTTGCGAGCTCATCAATAAGCCATTGAACGGGTTTGTGTAACCCGATCGCGGCAGGCGCCTTGTCGAATATTCGCGCTTAGGTTAACGTTACGGGAAACAAACAAGACCGCGTCTAAGCGATCGACGGCTGTTAGCCCGTTCGGCGCGGTTTCCCAACGGCGAGTCGAGAGAAGGCAATGAAAAAGCTCATGTTCCTTTTAGATACCGACCCCATGCCCAGCGTCTTTGACACCGTGGTCGCCTACGACGGGGGTGCCGACCATGTCACGGGCTATGGAGGATTGACCCCTGAGAATGTCGGTACCATCGTAGACGGGGCGATATTCACCCGATCGCCTAAAGAGAAGCAGTACACGGCTTTGTTCGTCGGAGGCAGCGATCTCGGCAAGGGCCAGGAGTTGCTGGAGGCGGTGAAGAAGAAGTTTTTCGCCAACTTCCGCGTCTCGGTGATGCTGGATAGCAACGGCAGCAATACCACGGCCGCATCGGGTGTGGTGCAATTGGTGCAAGCCGGCGGTAAGAATATACGAGGCAAACGCGCGGTGGTCTTGGCCGGTACTGGCCCGGTAGGCCAAAGGGCTGCCGCCTTAATGGCCCAGGAGGGCGCCCACGTGACGCTAACCTCACGCAATATGGAGCGGGCACGACACGCCTGTGTCCTGATAAAAGCGCGTTTCGGGGTAGATCTCACGCCCTTCCAGGCCGATGACGACGCCTCGTTCACTCAGGCGCTGGCAGGGGCTCAAGTGCTTTATGCGAGCGGCGCTGCCGGTGTCCAACTGCTCAAAGAAAGGCAGTGGAAGGATCACCCCGATCTGCAATTCATGGCCGACGCCAATGCCACGCCCCCCTTAGGCATCGAAGGCGTGGACATGATGGATAAAGGCGCAGAACGCCACGGCAAGATCGTCATCGGCGGGATCGGCGTTGGCGGTCTAAAATTAAAGCTGCATCGCGTTTGTATCGCTCGTTTATTTGACCGTCATGACCAAATTCTAGACGCGGAGGAAATCTATGCTCTGGCTAAGGACATGGCACAACCGGAATGGTGATTTAGCGGTGGCTGATGGAGCTGGGAGCCTGTCGGACTTCGGAAGAATCTACTGCGGGTGGGAAATTGGTCCATATTTCCGCATCATTTTCGTTAAATAGTTACCACTATTCGCCTCAAATGATCAAAAATCTGTCCTCGATTTCCCACTCGCCTCGCTACGGTTCCCTAACTCCGACAGGCTCCTAGGCCATTCGCCTTCAGAATTAACCGCCTATGTGTGGTCGATTTGCGCTTCACGCCGATGCCGATGAGCTTGCCACTCTATTTTCACTAACGACGCGACCCAAGATAAAGCCCCGATACAACATCGCGCCCAGCCAACAGATCGAAGTCGTGGGGGCGAGCGGCGAGCTGGTGGCCATGCGCTGGGGGATCACGCCGGTTTGGTCTGAGCGCGATCGGCGCCCTCCCCTTCTGATCAACGCAAGAAGCGAGACCCTCGATCGCAAGCCGAGCTTCCGCGACGCTTTTCGGCGGCGGCGATGCTTGGTGCCGGCGAGCGGATTCTACGAATGGAAGCGAAGCGAGAAGCCGCCGCGGCCTTACTACATTTCTCGGCAAAACGGGCAAGCCTTCGCCTTCGCCGCGATCTGGCAGCACGAGCCCAACACGCCCGCCTGTGCGCTGCTGACCCGCGCCTCGCTAGGGCCCGTGCGTGACCTCCACGAGCGCATGCCCGTGATCCTTAGCCCCCCGGATTACTCCAGCTGGCTCGATCCGAGCCTAGAGGAGACGGCACTCTTGCGCGCCATCTTGCAGCGTGCGTTCATGCAAGGACTCGCGGCAGATCCGGTAAGCCATAGAGTCAACGACCCCCGCAACGACGACCCTTCATGTCTCTGCGCCCTGCCCTCTACGCAGGCGAATTTGCCGGGGTCCGCGCATGCGATCTAAAAAATACACGCTAGGAGCCTGTCGGACTTAAGGCGGAACTTTTGATGTGCAAACCGATCGGATCGGCAATGGATTCAATGAGCGAGCGTGCATGAGCCACTTCCGTCAATGCGATCGTGACACACCCTACCTGC
>JBOIEG010000496.1:0-4073 GCA_050740915.1 Gammaproteobacteria bacterium
CATCATCAAGAAGATCGAGCGGGCGCGGGTCAAGATGGAGCAGATCAAGCCCAGATCCACCCTGCCCCGAGGGAAAAAGAAGGCGGCTTAACTGTAAAGTTATTTAAGGGACACTACACTAGGAGTCTGTCGGACTTAGGGAACCGTAGCGAGAGGGCGCGGATCCGTAGCCCGTATGCAGCGCAGCGGAATACGGGACATCCGATGCCACGACCTTTCCCCGGATTACATTGCATTTCATCCGGGCTACGATTTCTGGGACTTCTAGGCTCCCGGCCGACGCCCTAGGGCAGAATGGTGCTATCGTGCGGGCGCACTACTGCTATCGCCTACTGTGTCCCACGCCGCTTGGCGAGCACGACCTCGCCCGCGGCCGGGTGCAAGATCGCGAGCTTGAGCGTGCGCGCGATGGCCGCGAGGGCCGGGTCGAGATCGGTGGTGCGGAAGGTGCCGCTCACCCGCCGCGCGCCGAGCGCGGGATCGAGGACCCGCACGCGGGTGTCGTGATAGCGGCTCAGCTCGGTGCACACCTCGTCGAGGCGACGGGCGCGAAACGCCAGCCGGCCCTCGCGCCAGGCGGTGAGCGCCGCGAGCTCGAGGGGCTCGGCCGGCAGGACCTCCCCGGCCATGCCGTAGGCGAGCTGCTGCCCAGCCGCGAGCGTGCGGGGCATGTCCGCCTGCACCTCGACCCGGCCCTCGAGCACGGCGATCTGTACCCGATCGGGCGCCCGGTAGACCGTGAAGACCGTGCCGACGGTGCGCACCCGCCCGCGTCCGGCCTCAACCTCGAAGAGACGGCCGGGATCAGGGGCGACGGTGAAGAGGGCCTCTCCGTGAAAGAGATCGATCGCTCGTCCCCAGCGGCTCAAGCGTACCCGCAGCGCGGTATCGGTATTGATCTCGATGAGCGAGCCGTCGGCGAGCGTGACCGCCTGCCGCTCGCCCTTGCGGGTCGCATACTCCGCCACGCTGCCATACCAGCCGCCCGGCCCGGTGGCGGTCAAGCCCAGCGTTAGCAGCAAGAGGGCGGCGAGGCCGAAACCGAGGTGCCCCCGGTAGCGGCGCAGCGGAGGCCGGTAGGCCAGGGCGAGAACGCGTTCGGGGAGGTCCATGGCCTTGAAGGGCTCCATCCATGCCCACTGCGCGCACACCCGGGCGAAGGCCCGCCTGTGTGCGTCATCCCCTGCGAGCCAGGCCTCGAAGCGCGCGCGCTCCTCCACCGTGCAGTCCTCATCCCGCAGCCGCATCCACCAGCGGATGGCCTCGTCGGTCAAGGCTTCGACTCCTGGTGCTCGGGCATGAATGGGCTGCGCTCCGATGGGACGCTCTCTAGGATACCATCTCATAACTGTAGACGTTTGAGCCGGCCGATCCCGCCAGCTCAAAAGGGGTCGGCGGGCGGGAGCGGGTCCAGGTGATCGACGAAATGGTGGAGCGCCTGCCGCACATAACGCTCCGAGCTGCACACCGAGATCCCGAGGCGCGCCGCGATCTCGGCGTGCGACAGGCCCTCGATGCGGTACAGCACGAAGGCATGGCGGCGGAGCGGCGGGAGCCCGGCGAGCAGCTCGCGGAAGCGCGCGAGGGCCCATTCCGCCTCGAAGGCGCGCTCGGGCGTTGCCACCTCGCGATCAACGATTGAATCGAGCGTGGTCACGTGCGCGGCGTGGCGCTCGCGAATTACGCGCCGCCGATGCCGGTCGATCGCAAGATGATCCGCGGTGTGTAACAGGAACGCGTACGGATCGCGGATGACCTCGGCCTCGCGGTATTCCCAGAGCCTCAGGAAGGCCTCCTGCACGAGGTCGGGGACTTCCGGCTCCTTCGGCCATCGCGCGCGCAGGTAGGCCGCGACCTCGCCGGAGTGACGCTGAAAGAGATCATGAAACGCTAAGCGGTTTTCCCAGGCCGTGGATGGATACGCAGCAGGCCCCCAAGGCCGGATGGACGCGATTCTAGCAGCGCGCGCTCGGGCCGGGAATGCGACAAAATGTCGCACCCGGATAAACGCTTACCAGGGTAGAAGCGGGCGTGGGCCGTGAGCCACTTGCCACCGTGCCGTTCGGCGGGCTCGTGGGTCTCCGCAACGACGACCCCGTTCTGCGCGGTTTCCTCGCGCCCTTGTACCTCGATGGCTTGCGACTGCCCGCATCAAATGCGGGTTTCCAACAACTCAGGGCTGTAGGGCGGATGCCCGTGAGGGCGATCCGCCGTATGGAATCTATCGCCACCACCCATTCGGCGGAACGCCCACAAGGGGCATCCGCCCTATCATAGCTTTGTCAAAGCCCCTGTCATCGCTTTGTCAAGCCCCTTTTTTCTCTTGGTTACCGGGCTGTTTCCCATACTGATCTTTCACACTTGATTTTATCGAAAAGCAAGCATGCTCGACAGTATGGACAGGATGCATAATCCTAGAAAGAGCAGTTCCGCCGCTATGTTGGGGCGAGGAGATAGGGCGGCGGGTGCAATTGCCGTCCGCGGAGGTACTTCACCAGGGCGAAACTCAGGATCCGGCACCAACGTTCGAGTGCAGTTAACTGCTCCGCAGTTGCCCGAAGCTGTTTGAAGAAGGCCGCAATGCGGCGGCAGGCTGCGGTCACCTTGGGCGCTTCGGCATGAGTGCTGGTGAGAGTCAAGCGCGTTTGCCCGGCATGGCGAGTCTGTTTGCCGATGGTGTGGAGCACCAGCGGACGGCGGGTGATGGCTTCGGTATGCCGATCGGGGTCGGCCAAGCGGACGAACAAGACTCCACCAGTTGTAGACTAAGGCGGTGATCCGAGCCATGAAGCGGCGGCGCGTTTGAGATCCTGGGTGGTGAAGCCGCCCCATCCCCAGTGGTTCTTCAGTTCATCGAACGGATTTTCCGCGTCGGCGCAGTCCCGATAGAGCTGCGCAATGGTCCGGATCTCCGCGTCCAGGGACGTCACCAGCACGCTACACCGCCACGTCGTTGTAGAGCGCGGCAAAACCCAGCTTGAGTTGGGGGGGATCACGGCGGTCCCAGATGGGGCACTTCGATAAATTGCTTCCCCGCAATTTATCGAATCACTTCCCTGTGAGGGCGGGCACTCCGGATTAATCGAAGTGCCCTATACTTGGTAGAGAAATTGCCTCGCCCTGAGCCGTGATGTCAACGAATAGATGTTTACCCACTGTTAATGGGTTCTTTCGTAGTTGGGTTGCCGGCAGGGTGCATTTACGGGGAGCGATGCATTGGCCCCCCAGACAGATCCGTGGTACCCGCAACGTCAAAGGACCTGGAGAACCAATATTGTGTTTGCGTTTTTCAAGGGATAATCGCTCCAGGTCAGCCACTTTGCGCGGTTGCCATTTGAGAGCAGCGGGTCAATGTCGGAACCAAAAGTACACGAAATACCTTTCGGGATGAACGACCTGCGGCGCCATTCGCGTATTCCGGTTTTCGTGCGGGCAACGCTTATAGGACCGGATTTATCGCCACGCGCCTGTACCATCAGGGATTACTGTAAAGGGGGCTTGTTCATCGCTTGGAAGGAAAATATCACCGCATCGCCGCTGTCGCGTGGTAATGGGGTAACGATCCAATTCCGCGCCGATGAACCGTCATCCGAAATGTCTCCGCTTGAGATGCCTGCCGCCGTCGCCCGCGTGTTTGCTGGTGGCGTGGACGTTGCCTTTACCGAAGCCTTTCCCTCTGCGTTAGCGGCACTAAAGAGCATTGCAGAGCGTCAGCGGGAAACACCGAAAAGAGCCGGAAACCCTCAACTCCTCAGGGAGATCGAGAACCTGTGTGATCGCCACCTGCAAACGATGTCGCAGGAATTTCTAGAACACGCTAGTGTAGTGTCCCTTAAATAACTTTATAGACTTTCCAGTGATTGCTATGGTCTCGCTCATGCCGAACACCAGCGTGGCGATCAAGTTGCAGCCGGCTGAACGCACGCCGCTGGAGACATGGGGATCCACACACGGAACTCCGCAACAGGTGGCGCTGCGCTGCCGGATTATCTTGGGCGCCCTGGCGGGTCAGAACAATGTGTCGATCGCCGAAGAACTCGGCGTAAGCCGGCCCACCGTGCAACTGTGGCGCA
>JBOIEG010000497.1:0-2728 GCA_050740915.1 Gammaproteobacteria bacterium
CAAGGTGCCGGCGATGATCGAGACTTGATGACGGCAGCTTGTGCATTGATACAGCCCGCGGGTGGTGATGAGGTGCGCCCTCTCGTGACCGCACTGTGGGCAGATGAAGCCATCGGGTCAGCGCTCCTGCGCTAAAAAGCGGGCACACGCTTCATCGCTTGCGAAGCGTTTCTGCCACTCGAAAAACTGATCTCTGCTCTCTTCATGGATGTTCTCACTTTCTCATTCAAACACAATCCATTAGATCATAGAGACTGAGAATAGTTTAGAGGCATTTAAAGAAATTGAAGCGGGCGGTAAGGGAGGCTACATCGAGGCCAACGACCACTTCAGCCGCGAACTGCGGCGAGCGCTCGCCGCGCAAGCAGGAGGCGATCGCGACCGGTTCGGCTAGTGCGACGTCGACTCTGTCGTGAACAAGGCGCTTTGTCAAGAGCAGGTGCAGTGGGACCGAAAGGCGCGCGCTTGGACCTGCAGATCGGAAGCACAGTCCAGAACGAAGAACGCGCCTAAACGCTCCAGGGATGGCATCCGGGCTTTCGCCAGAAAGGCTGCCTAGCCGGCACTTTGACGAGATCTTACTATGCGATGCCCATCGCTCTCGGGAACTCGCCAACATGCCGGCGCCCGAGGTCAAGCCAACAACAGGTCAATTAGGTAACGGGCCCGGACTGGAAGTCGAGGTCGGTCGAAAGCGTGCCGATCGTCGCCGGAGGGAGAGCGCGAACCGTAAAGCTTGTCTACCTCTATAGCGCGAGCGCCGTGCTTCGCGTACTGACCAGTCCGTGAAGGAGGTTCGTCCCAAGGCATCTTTCCCACGATCAGCTTCGGGATGTTGATGAAGAGGTCCGTGCCGCTACGCTTGACCACCGCATCCAACGGGATATAGCTGTCGGTTTTGAAGATCAGCCCGTGCGGCACAAGCAGGTAGCCTTCAGTTTCCTCCGTACGTCAACGCGGGCTGCCGTCGAAGTCTCAACGGCGGTTAGAAACTCGTCTACGGTTATGACGGCGTTGGCGATCAGCGGATAGTTCACGCGGATCGAAGCCTCGTATTCCGGAATACCTGACGCGCCGATGGCGTCGGAGAGAAACGTCACGTCGAATCCTTCTTCCATCGCGTGCCGCCCGGTGGACTCGCAGCACAGGTTGGCGGTCATTCCCGCGATTACCAGATGAGTAATCCCCATCCGCCGGAGGTGTTCAGGGAGGTCGGTCTGAAAAACATCACAACTCTTATGCGGCAGGAGCACCGTATCGTCCTCGCGCGGCTGCAAGTCGGGATGAAAGTCTGCCCCCCAACTGCCCGCCAGAAACATCTTCTTCTCAAACATCAGGCGGTTGATCCCGCTTCTCCGGTGTAACTGCTCGTCAGCGTAATCCTCCTCCGTGTACGCCATCGGGCCGAACAGGATGGGGATACCGCGCGGTCGTGCGCCCTCAATAGCGCGCTTCAGGTGGCCGACCACATCGTTCATCTCCACGGTAGTCTTGGTCATTCCCCAGCCTGCTCCGCCCTCGGAGAGGAAGTCGTTGACCGGATCGATCACCAGCAGGGCCGTCCGGTCAGCAGGGAATGAAATTCCGGCTTCTTCCTTCGGCAGGTACCTAGCGCCCCGCGTCGGGGTCTCAGGTTTTGATTGTGGCGTTGTGTTTTCTCCTTTTGTTCGTGTTTGTGTCGCTGTTTGTTGTCGGAGGCGCCTCGCCTGTTCTGACTTTACATCCATTAAGCTCCTCTGATCGCAGGGACATGTTTAGAAACTGGCTTCAGAGTGATTCCTTAGCTTAGGAGCCTCTGTCAAATAGGCTTTGAGTGCTACGACGTCTATGACGAGCGGACGATTGCGTTCATAGTGCACGAGTTTACGCCGTCGAAACTTGCCCATCATGACTGTGACATGGGAGCGACTCATTGCGGCCATCTGCGCTAAATCCTCATGCCCTACTCGCAATTGAACTTTTCCGCCCTTTTCACCGGGCGTACTTGCAAGCTGTAGCAGCAGGCTCCCCAAACGTCCTTCCGCATCACGATGCGTGAGGACTCCGATGCGACGTTCGGCATCACTGAGCCGCTCACAGAAGGTGAACACGAAAGCGGTCAGCGCCTCGCGATCCTGCTGTAAATAATTGACGAAGTCTCGCTGCTTTATCTGTAACGCTACACTCGCAACAAGAGCTCGCCCGGTGGTGTGCTGCACTCCGTTTTCCTGCGCGCACAAACAAAGTTCACCGAATGGCTCTCCCGCTGTGATCACTTTCATCATGACTTCGTGACCGCGGGTATCGCCGGTCATCACCGCGACCTGTCCGCGTTCAAGGAAGTATATACGATCCGCACGATCATCCGGGCGCCAGATGTCCGCGCCTTTAGGAAAGCTGCGTACACGACCGAGCGAGCCGTCGCGCGGCAGGTGCTCAAGGGTGATTCCTGTCAGCGTCTGACAAGCGAGATGGGTCGAGAACTGTTGCACCTCGTCTTTACGCATAGAAACTTGAGCAGGAACCTTTGAAACAGAAGGTAAGCGGGACTCGCCTTGCGGCCTACGGGCATCCCTTTCCGGGGAACCCGCTAAAAACAGATTTTAGCAGGAAGAAGCTCGCGACGTTATCGCGCTGGGAAAAGCTCGGCGCATCTTGCAGGGTGAGAGTCCCTGTCGGGTAAGGGCTAGCCACCCACCCGTATCGAGTGTTGCGTCTGTGGAGGAGTCGAGGGAGCGACGAACGAAAC
>JBOIEG010000498.1:0-3350 GCA_050740915.1 Gammaproteobacteria bacterium
GTCGAGGACATCATCAAGAAGATCGAGCGGGCGCGGGTCAAGATGGAGCAGATCAAGCCCAGATCCACCCTGCCCCGAGGGAAAAAGAAGGCGGCTTAACTGTAAAGTTATTTAAGGGACACTACAATTATTAGGCAGGGAACTCACAAATGTCTATATATGCATCAGTAATCATAAGGGGGAAACACAAATGGGGACTGCATGCGTTCAATTCCAAAAAAAACTGCTTATCGCTGTGCTCGTATTGCTTGTTGGCTCTGTCGCCGCGCGGGCGGATGACGCGCTGCTGGAAGTCTTGCGTCACAACAAGCTAATCACAGACGATCAATACGAAGCCCTCCGTAAGGCGCGAGCAGAAAAAGAAAAAGCGGCAATCGATCGCCCGCTGCCGGCTCAGGATCAAGACCTACTAGACGTGCTTCTGGCCAATGGGCTTGTCTCCCAGGCCCAGTTTGCTGATCTTAGGGTCAAGGCCGGGGCGGCAAAGAAAATCGAACAAGAGGCAAAGCCCTCGCTCACGGAGGGCTTTAAAGTAAAATCCCAAGATAAAAGCTTCCAGGCGCAGGTCGGTGCCTACTTTCAGATGGATACCGCCCTATACAACGACGATCGCACTGATTTCTCCAGCGGTAATGAATTGCGCCGCGGGCGCATATCCGTGGCTGGAACGGTGTTTTCGGACTGGGATTACAAGCTCGAGGCGGACTTCGCGGGCACCACGCAAGGCGGTAGCACGAACAACGTGACGGTAACCGATGCTTATGTGCGCTACACCGGCCTCAAACCCTACGCCTTCACGGCCGGTAACTTCAAGGTGCCCTTTAGCCTGGAGGCGGTAGGCAGCGCGAAATATCTCACCTTCATGGAGCGCGGCTTGCCTTTCAGCTTTCTCACCTTACGCCGCCTGGGTGGCATGGCCTCGGCCAGTAGCGACAACTGGACGACTTCGGTAGGCCTTTTCGGTGACAGCGTGACCAGCCAGAACAACGACGACGAGGGCATGCAGGCCGCTGGGCGCGTCACCTTCGCGCCCTTCTTCCAAAGCGACCGGCTGCTGCATCTTGGGGCCTCGGGAAGCTGGGTGCACCCACAACAAACGGCAACGGGAACGAGGCTCGAGACGGTGCGGTTTCGTTCTAAACCGGAATCCAATATTATCTCCGATAGCCTGATCGAAAGCGCTACGCTGTCAACCTCGGGAAGGAGCTTCGGGCGCAGCAGCGGCCGCTTGATCGACACCGGCAACATTCCGGGAGACGTCAACTATTTCACCCTATTTGGGGGTGAGCTGGCCGGGATCGTTGGGCCGTTCTCGGTGCAGGGCGAATATATCCGCGCCGATGTGGATCGAGAAACAGGTGGTGATCCTACATTCGACGGCTACTACGGCTACGCCAGCTGGTTCCTGACCGGTGAATCGCGTAACTATAAGGCGGACAAAGGCGTGTTCGACATCCTGCAGCCTTTGAAACCGTTCAGCCTAAAAACCGGCGCCTGGGAAGTCGCCGTGCGTTACAGTAACCTGGATCTTAACGATGAGGGGGTGCAGGGGGGTGAGATCGACGATCTCAGCTTTGCGCTCAACTGGTACCCGAACGCCTATGTGCGGCTCATGGCCAACTACGTCAACGTGCTGGACGTCGACGGCGGTGCCCACGAGGGGGACAACCCAGACCTTTTCCAGCTCCGCGCCCAAGTGGCTTACTGAGGGCGTTTGCTTGCCCGCGCTTTGGGCATGACCCTGATTACCGATAACGCGCAGGAATTTGCGCGTGTGCGCCGGACCAGGACATTTTTTACCGCGTGACGGGAATGACGTCGCACCTCATCGTTCGACCTGTCACCGCAACGGCAAACTACTGGCTCAACCGTACGCTGGTTTTCAGGAGCGGGGCACCCGTACCGGCGGAGTATGCTCGGTATCTGCTTTCGATGGTCTACATTCTGGTGCTCAGCAGTGGTATCCTGATGTTCCTGACGACGCACCGCGGCATGGCGGTTTACCTCGCCAAACCGATCGCGGAGATCACCACGTTCCTCGCCAGTTTTTTCTTGTCAGGAGCTTTTGTGTATGGTCAGCGAAGGGCAGCCGCCTAGCCACGATCCAGAGGCGATCTACACGGAGGACTATTACCGAGGTCGTGGATCGGGATACATCTTCTCCTACAACATCATGCGCAGCCGGGCGATGTGGCTTCCTGAGCTGCGTGCAATCGGACGCTACGGCTCGGGTGGCGCCGTGCTCGATGTTGGGTGTGCGCTTGGATACTTCCTTAACGCGCTACCCGGCAGCTTTGATAAGTGGGGCGTCGATAATTCGAAGTACGCAGTGGAGTTGGCGCGGCGACTAGTTGGTCCGCCCGAGCGATTCCGGGTCTATGATTTCACCCAGACCGAACTGTTCGGTTCGGAACAGATGTTTGATTTGGTCACCTGCTTCAACGTCCTCGAGCACTTCGAAGACCCACGACATGCGGTGAAGAAACTATTCACGCTCTGCAAACCGAACGGCCTCGTTTTTGCGCGGTTCCCCTTCCGGGATCCGCCGATGTGCAGAGACAGGTACCACTACTACAGACCGATTGCAGAGTGGCTTTCGTACTTCCGTGACTGGGGTGATTCAGTCGAAGAGCGGTACTACTTCACGTTCTGGGGAAAGTACTCCGACATTCGGATGCCTCGCTCTTTGGCGAATTTCGCGGCGCTCATCTTCCGGGCGCGCTGCTAGTGCCAGGGCTCGCACGACCCCGAGATTCTAGGTTCGCAGCGCGCCGCCCGTCATCATGTCCGCGCGCAGATCGGAACCCCGAAGGTGCGTATTCCGCTGATTGAGATCGCGAATTGGACTAAACCCATTAGTCGCGTGCTAGGGTTGTAAGCGGGAATGGCTAAACAAATATCCTTACTGCGGCCATAGGTTAAGGTTTATCCAGATCGCGCGAACATTGATTCAGTAACCGGGAATATTTTGTAAGCCGGTAAACTCGGTATTCTCCCTTATTTGGGAAACCTGCTACAGCTTGAAACAAGTACGGGCAGTCTTTTGCGAGATCATAGAGAAGGTCTGAGGCTGGACCATAAGGAACTTCGCCAGCGTAAAAAACGTAATCGGGCCTGAGTTTGTCAAGCTCCATGAGCACGCTCTCCTTGGTATACGGTTCGCCGATGTCGTAGTTCAGCCGGACTACCCTGTTGTGCCCATAAAAAATCCCATAAATATAATTGCTAGTGTAGTGTCCCTTAAATAACTTTACAGTTAAGCCGCCTTCTTTTTCCCTCGGGGCAGGGTGGATCTGGGCTTGATCTGCTCCATCTTGACCCGCGCCCGCTCGATCTTCTTGATGATGTCC
>JBOIEG010000499.1:0-3924 GCA_050740915.1 Gammaproteobacteria bacterium
CACCGTTTCGCCGGGAGCGAAACGGGACAGCGCAAGCTGGTCCTGAAAGGACGGACCCCAGGGATGGGATTCCCGCCCCCGCGCGGACCGCCCAATCACCCCCCGGCCCGTCCGACGAAACAGTACACGTTGCAAAACCGCGTTGAATGTACTATCTTTCAACGCTTAAGCTCGCCAAGAACTCGATCAAGGCCGTGACCAACAACTCCTTCTGGAACATTGTCGCTACCGGGGCCTCATTCATTCCCGGCCTCGGCACGGCGGTGCGCGCGGGCCTGGCAGGGGCCGCCGCGCTCGGTTGCGGGATGAGCCTAAAGGACGCAGCGATCGCGGCCGCGCGCAAGTCGCTCCCTGGACCAGTGGCCGCTGCGTTCGACGTTGCCATGGGTCTAGCGCATGGCCAGCACATCGACGCTGCTGCGTTGGATGCGGTGAGGAACCAGATCCCGGGCGGGCCGCTCGCGCGCGCGGGCGTCGACACCGCTCTGCAAGCGGTCAAGACCAAGCGGTCAAGACGAGGAGCCTTCGCGGCGAGGGTTGCGGTCGAGCAGACAGGGCAGGGAGCGCGTATGAGCTCGATCAGCGGGTGAGCGGGTAGGCGCCATCCCACTCCGAACCTTCCTGCCGGTCAAGCCCTATTGACCGGCATCAGCGGGCTCGCGTCCGGCCACCGGATGCTCGCCTCTGCGTCCCCCCACAGCCACCGGCCGGAAAGATCTCTTCCCGCCCCCTCGCGCGGACCGCCCAATCCCCCGGCCCATCCGACGAAACATTACCCGTTGCGTAACCACGTTGAATGTCCCTATCCTTGGCCTTGGCGTAGAACAATACTCGATTTGGCCTTGCGGAGCGGCAAAATCCTGGGGTGCCGCGCGGTGCGCGATCCTGGCAGCAAGCAGCGGCGTCTTGATTACATCAAGGACGCCGTCTCCGATCGAATCGAGCGCAAGTTGCCGTATTTTAGGATCTTCATCCTTGAGGGCAGGTACCAGGGCAGCGTTATATTCGGCCGGATCGGCGCGATCGAGGAATCCTCGCAGCGCCATCAATCGGTCCTCGGGCTTCTCCGCCTTGATCGCCCGTGTCGCCAATGCGGCGACCTCCGCAGACTGACCCGCGGTCGGCAGTCCCTCCAGCTCGGCTGCTTCCTTGTTCGGACCGGCGGAGCCATTCGATAAGATGCGGATCTCGGCCACCATAAGCTCATGACCCTCTCCTGCCTGCCCATCGCGCGCACGAAGACAAAACCGCCCCTTTTGGGGACGGTGAAATAAGAGATGGGAATGTTTATATCAAATGGGTATGCCCTTGACTCCAGTTACCCCTACCGGTAGTGTTCGGGGTTGTGGACGCTCATGGAACTCCAGCCGTACCAGCAGGTGGGGGTATTATGTTAATCGCCCCATCGGGCATAACAGTAATCTGCATTAAGTCCAGGCCAACCGTCAGTGGTCCCGTATATCCCGCCGCCCGGGTGCGGGCAACCAGATCATCGTCGGTAGTTGGATTCGCGATGTGGGTGTAAACCGCCATAGTGGGAACGGTGCTTTTGAAGACTCCCGCAGCCTGTTCGGGAGAGGTGTGATAGTCGAATATTCCGGGTGATACATCCCTTGGGAAGCCATAAACCTCGTGAATCAACACATTTACTTTTAGAGAGTGCTCTATAAGGTTCTGGCTCACAGTTGTATCTCCGGAGTACACCACCGACCTGCCGTTATAATCTATCCGGAATCCGAAAGCCGGTATGACCGGATCATGGTCGACGCGGAAAGCGGTCACCGTCACGCCGTTATGATCGTAAGCAACACCTGGCGTGAGATTGAACACGTTGTTCTTGAGCGTAATGCCGGAGAGCGGCAAATTTTCCTCTGGGTTAGTGAATAGACAGCAACGGGCGCGAAAGTCACTGGTAAAAGCCACCCGAAACGAACGCATCATTGCAACGGTGCCGACGGGCTGGTTTTGACTGCGATCGGGACCCCAGACACGGAGCGGCTTGTCCCCACGAAAAGGCCACGCATAGGAATACAGAGACGGGAGCTCCGCTATATGGTCGCTGTGCAAGTGGCTGAGAAAGACCTTATCGACAGCGATGTTGGGATCCACAGCATCCGGGCCGCCAGACTGCAGGAGGCGGGTAGTAACCCCCTGACCGCAATCGAACAACATACGTTCTGAACCAGCTTGAATCAGCAGTCCGGCCGTGACCCGACCGGATGCCAGGTAGGCGACGGGGTCTTTCAAAGGCACACCTGTTCCTAGAAGCGTGACACGGATGTCGGGCTGTGGACCTTGCGCGTGCAGAAGCACACTTGGGCACAGTACAAATACTATTACCAACAGGATTTTCTTCTTCATATTCTTAAGTCTCTCCTTTGAAACATGACGGTTGGCGATCTAATGACACAGATGAGACCACCCCTCAGCAAATTAACCTCTGCGGGTAAGAATGGATGTTCAACGAGAATGAATCGTCGTAAAATAGCAGGCTAGGTTATCACGGGTAAGATGAGTAAGTCAAGGAAACCCTTGGCTGAACTCCGTTGCGAAAAGGTGGGGGTATACAAGGCAGGGCAATTGCATCATAAGTGTTGATTTTTCGAGCATTGGACGAGGTACGCCTCGCTCCGAGCGGCTTTGAGCCTTTTGTTTTGAACACCGACTTTTGCTGTCTTCTCGCAAGAGAGAGAGTTTATTTACTAAGCAGCGGACCAAGCCCAGATTCTCTCCTGCATAACCCCTCCGCACTCGACTGTCATCTGCACGTCGAGGCGGTGGATCGAAAGGGACTAGAAAGCCAAGGCCAGGGATTGGCCCTGCTTGGCGCGCCGAGAACGCATCACCGTTGCAAAACCGCGGTGAACCTTCTATCCTATCCTCTCTGCTCAAGCACGCGCGGCAAGAACAGGGCGGCGCAGGCTCGATTTTTAGGTACAGATCAATAGAAAAGGAACATGCCATGGCTTTAGAGAACGATACGCAGAGGGTAAGCATGGGGGCTCAGCTCTTTAACTTCGTGAAATTGGTGGGAGATATCGCGCTTATTCCGGGCACCAGCCTGTTGATGCAAGGCAAGGTTCCCCAGGGTGGCACGCACGCCCTCTTGGGATTTCTAGCCAAAGCTGCACTCGGACCTGTCGCCGGAACCGTCGGTTGGCTCCTGCTCGCGGCGAATTCGTATGCCAAATCCTCCTCGGGGAAATACCTGCACGATTACGTCGTAAACGCCTTGCCTGACGTGAAGATCACCGCCGACGAAAAGACGATCACCGTCGACGAAGATTCCGACAAGGCTAAGCCCGCAGCCCGCAGCGCTAAATAACGGAGGTGGCGGTACCCGCAGGCCGCGGCCTGCGGCCCACGCCCACTATGCCCGCAGTGGGTGAGTGCGTAACGAGGTGGAAGGGAACGCGGGCGATTGCGTGTATTGCCGTGGGTCGCCAAGGCGCTCGCGTAGCCTCGCAGCTGGTGATATCGAATCACCACCGTCGGATCAAAGAGGATGCCCAGGCCCGCCTCGAGGAGGCGGTACGGTAGATCCGGCTCTTCCCCCGAGCAGAAGAGCGCATCATCGTAGACGCTGGCGCGCTCGAGCGCGCGGTGGTGGATCGCGCACGCGCTGCCGGAGAGGTAGCAGGCCATGGTCGGCGTCGCGGGCACCTGTCCGAAACGGGCAGCGAATAAAGGAGCTTCTCAAAGTGCTCAAGGATCAGGGATCAGGGCACGCAAGAGGTCCATCATAATCCCCTCAGAGGTTGTAAATTTTTCGATATTCGCGGCGATAAGCCGCCGAGAGGGATACCGGCGCCGGTGAGACAAGCGCGGGTGGAATGTCGCCTAGCCCTCGCAAAACCCGCCAATTCGCCCCAAACGACGAGTCTCGGGGACTTTGTGCCCCGTTATCCGGTCATTGCCGCCACT
>JBOIEG010000500.1:0-2850 GCA_050740915.1 Gammaproteobacteria bacterium
CGCTCGGGATCTCGCGTTCCGGCGGTGCTCGGAATCCTCATGTATTTCAATATACACTGCGGTTCCTGCGCTCCGGCGGAACGCGACCTCCCTTCGCTCGCGACGGTTTTTTCACAAACTCTCAGACTATTGCGTGCCTCCGCCGACCAGGGTGAGCCTTACGATGTGGCAATCGTCGACTGGAAGATGCCGGACATGAATGGCTCTAAGCTGGTGCGCGAGGCGAAGCGTCACCCCGCCCTCGCCAAAACCCGTTTCGTGATGTTGACCTCCATACTCAATCTGGAAGAAACGGCGCGCTTGGTGACCAACGGGATCGATTCCTATCTGAATAAGCCGGTACGCCAGTCCGAGCTTTATAACTGCCTGGTGAACCTCCTCGAAAGGTCAGGTCGTTGGGATGGAACGGGCGCGCGCAACCCAGATGAGGTCAGTGTCAAGCTCAATGGCCGGGTCCTGGTTGCGGAAGACAATCCCGTGAATCAGCAGCTCACCCAGTTGATGTTAGAGGCCATAGGCGTTTGTGTTGACCTGGTCGAAAGCGGGCGTGCGGCTGTTTTGGCGGTCTCTCGGGCAAGAGCAAGGGGCCAACCTTACGATTTGGTGTTGATGGATTGCCAAATGCCGGAAATGGACGGTTTCGAGGCCACCGCCGCATTGCGAGCAAAGGAAATCACAATGGCGCGGCTACCGATCATCGCTTTGACCGCCAATGCCTTGGAGGGGGACAAAGAGCGCTGCCTCGCTGCCGGAATGGATGACTACGTCGGAAAGCCCTTTACCCAAAAGGAGATCGCAGCTTGTCTTAGCCGCTGGTTGCTCGACAAATCGGCAAAGGCACGAACGCCCGAAATTGAGGCGCCCGATAAGCCGGCGGCAGCCACAAACGAGGTGAAGGAACAACCCGTCACCAGACTTGATACCAAGGAAAGGCAGCCACGCCGGGCCAACGGAGAAAAAAACCGCCCTGTCCGCGGTGAAGCCCAACTGGACACGGGGGCCTTGCAACGCATCGAAGCCCTGCAGCGAGAAGGCACCCCCAACATCGTGGTCAAAGTCCTCGACATGTACTTAGAAAATTCGCCCAAGTTGGTCAACGACATCGAACAGGCGGTGCAGCGGCATGACACCGCGGTGCTACACCTTACGGCGCATACCTTGAAGTCAAGCAGCGCGACCTTAGGGGCCACGGCCTTGGCTGAACTGTGCAAGGAACTGGAAGCCTTGGCGCAGAAGGGGGGTCAGCAACAGGCCGGCGGGCAGGTGGCGGCGCTGCGGCGAGAATACGAAGCGGTGTGCACGGCCTTGCAGGCCGAGATCGAAAAGCGCGCCGCCTGAGCACCATGTCGCTGCGCGATCGATGCCCGATTGTCCTGCTCGTGGACGATGACCGCGCGGCGCGGTTTATGGCGCGAGAAGGGCTGGAAGCGGCGGGGTTCGAGGTGCACGAAGCCGGCGATGGGGAAGCCGTGGTGCCAGCCGTCTCTTCGCTTCATCCCGATATCGTGGTCATGGACGTGATGATGCCGATCGTGGACGGGTTCGAGGCTTGCGAGCGCCTGCGTCGTCTGCCGAGCGGTGCCCACCTGCCCGTTCTGATGGTCACGGGGCTGGACGACACCGCTTCGATCAAAAAGGCATACGAGGTTGGCGCTACGGATTTCGCTACCAAACCCATTAACTGCGTGCTGTTAGCGCAGCGGTTGCGATACATGCTGCGTGCGAAGACAACGGCTGACGCGCTGCGCGCCAGTCGAGAGCGGCTTGCCAATGCCCAACGCATCGCCAAGCTCTGCCATTGGGAGTGGGAGCAGGGTCAAGGGATCCACTGGTCGCGCGGCGCCAAACGGGTACTGGGGTTGCCGTCACTAAGACGGGTGTAAGCCTTCGAGCACTTCCTCGCGTTAGTCCCCAGCGATGATCGGGATAAGTTGCAGATCGCGGTAGCCAAGGCCTGGGAGGAGCGCTGCGGATACAGCTTGGAGCATAGTTTGGCCTGTCCGGATGGCGTGTTCCGTGCCGTGTACCAAGAGGCCGAGTTCATCAAAGACGAGAAAACGGGCCGCTGTCGTCTAGTCGGCACCTTGCAGGATGTCACCGATCGGCGGCGCGCCGAGCAGCGTATCGAGCGTCTGGCCTATTACCATAGGGTGACGGGTTTGCCCAATCGAGTGCTTTTGAAAAAACAGCTTAGGGAAATTCTCGCCGAGGCCAAGCGCAGCCAGCGCAGGGTAGCCGTGCTAAGCCTGCACCTGGAACAGCTCAAGTCGGTCAACGACAGCTTCGGGCATAGCATTGGCGACGAGGCGCTGCGCCAGCTCGCAGAGCGCATGAAGGCGAGCATCGGGAACAACGACTCGCCATTGCGCGCAGAGCCAAGCACGCCAGGGCGTTCGACGATTTTGGCCCATCCGAGCGGCGATGAATTCGTGGTGGTGATCAGCGAGTTCGAGGGCGCCGAGGAGGTGGCCGCACTCGCACGTCGGATCAAGACGGCGATAGCCCGGCCTATGTCGGTGTATGTTCACGAGCTCTGTCTCAGTTGCAGGGTCGGGATCAGCCTCTATCCAGAAGACGATGAGGAGGCCGGGCGCCTGCTAGAGCACAGCTCAGCGGCACTGTATAGCGCGAAAAGAGAGGAGACAAACCAAATTCGATTTTACACCGCTGCAATGAACGAACGGCTGCTCCAGCGGCTGACTCTGGAAGCGGAGCTGCGCCAGGCGCTAGGAGCCTGTCGGACTTAAGGCGGAACTTTTGATGTGCAAACCGATCGGATCGGCAATGGATTCAATGAGCGAGCGTGCATGAGCCACTTCCGTCAATGCGATCGTGACACACCCTACCTGC
>JBOIEG010000501.1:0-1005 GCA_050740915.1 Gammaproteobacteria bacterium
TGTTTCGTTCGTCGCTCCCTCGACTCCTCCACAGACGCAACACTCGATACGGGTGGGTGGCTAGCCCTTACCCGACAGGGACTCTCACCCTGCAAGATGCGCCGAGCTTTTCCCAGCGCGATAACGATTGAATGGTACACGTAACCGTCTCCGATCCTGCACTTAACGATAGAGGTGAGCGACCGCCGCCGACAGCGCGCTCGCGCAAGCACTGTAAGTGTCCGAACTTACCCGGCAACTCCGCAACCGATACGCAGGGCAGCGGTTCGTCTCCACCGTTTGGTTAGGCATGCGCCATCAGAGGTTACCAGCGCTTTCCCCACGCGGCCATGGTCACCGGACCTTGGAACCATGTCCCGGGATCGGCAAAGACAGGAAGAAGCTCGTCGATCGCCGGAGCATCGCGTCCGTCCGCTGCCAGACGGTCCCGTATCTGTTGATGGCTCACCCTCCAGAACTCCGCCAGCGGGGCGCCACGGCGGTAGATCATCACCTCGGCTTCCGCGCTAACGTCTGCAAGCCCGCGCATGGAGAACACCTCCGGCAACCTCCTGCCCCAGCTGGCCGAAAAGCCGCCCGCCTCGAGTGCTCCGATGAACTCGGCAAAGCCTCGACCCTGTACGGACTCTGGATCGACTGCGCCGTACGCATGTGATTCTTCCAGCAAAAGCCAGCCTCCGGGCTTAAGCGCAGCGATCAGGCGGTCAAGAACTTGATCGCGCTTCGCGATGTGCAGCAGCACCCATTGGGTGTGCACGAGATCGAATGCGGCCTCCGGCAGTGCATCGCTGATAATGTTGTGCGCGCGGACATCGAGCGCCTCCGAGCACAGGGAGTCGAGAAATCGGGTGTCAACATCAGTGGCAACGACGCGTCCGCTAGTGTAGTGTCCCTTAAATAACTTTACAGACTTTCCAGTGATTGCTATGGTCTCGCTCATGCCGAACACCCGCGTGGCGATCAAGTTGCAGCCGGCTGAACGCACGCCGCTGGAGACAGGGGGAT
>JBOIEG010000502.1:0-1207 GCA_050740915.1 Gammaproteobacteria bacterium
CAGCCCAACAGATTTTTTGATACCCAAAATTTCGGACCTATAGAACGTAACTTTATTCCAAGTAATGAATCAGATGCATAAATACGCCTCAGATCAGTACCCACAAATTCTGCGGAGGAGGCTTAAATTTATACAATGCTGGATCATCTCATTTGCCCCTCGAGGACGGGTGCGACAATATGCCGCATTGACCCCCTCCCCTTTCACTGACCCTCTTTCAACGCGTATAGGTATACGACAGATGGCTCCGCGATGTCCTCGCGACGAAAGGGTGGGCCATCCATGGCCCATCACCTATAGCTAAGGCGCGTCGTCCTAAACGGAGGAAACACAAGCCCCGACAGCACGCTAACACTCCACGCGCCTCTGACCCGCGCAATCGCTTTCTCCCGGGGCGGGATAGGCAAGCGGCCGCGTATAGCCATCGGCCGCCTACCGATCTTGCGCGCTTCTATTTGCTTTTGTATGGAATCACCGTATGGCGGGGAACAGGCTTCGGGGCAGCCCCTAGTGGACGTTTGCGCTCCATCACACAGTTGAATCCCTTGTACTCGTGGGTATTTAGCTCCTCCGCTTTACACACAAGCTTCAAATTATCCAACACCAAGTTGTTGACCTCGCCACTGAGCACGAATGCGTAAGCACCCGCCTTTTTAGGTACGAAATCAACCTTGTAATAACAATAATCCGGGTAAGCTTGAACAAACTCCCCGGGAAGATCGGCTTCCTCAAGCACCTTCGCGCCGGGATCTGCGCTTTCGAGCAATTGAACCTTTCCCGTAACCTGCACCACATCAGTCGGGGTTTCCTTCGGGTTTATGCAGCGCCCGCTGCCCCAATTCTCTGCTGGGGGCGCGACGGTTGAGTCGGCGAACGCGTAGAAGTAAAAGGCCTCATATTCGCCTTTGATGGGCGGATCGGGATACCAGCCGAAGTACAGTACGACCTCCCCGTTGTTGTAGACGAGAGGCTCCTCGTGCCATCCGCTGGCGAAAGCCTGCATGGCGGCGAAGCTGCTCAGGGCACAGAGACCCGTAATGATCGATCGTATGCTTTTCATGATCCAAGCTCCTTTGCTGTTTCTAGTGTAGTGTCCCTTAAATAACTTTACAGTTAAGCCGCCTTCTTTTTCCCTCGGGGCAGGGTGGATCTGGGCTTGATCTGCTCCATCTTGACCCGCGCCCGCTCGATCTTCTTGATGATGTCC
>JBOIEG010000503.1:0-1482 GCA_050740915.1 Gammaproteobacteria bacterium
TCCCCATGTCTCCAGCGGCGTGCGTTCAGCCGGCTGCAACTTGATCGCCACGCTGGTGGTCGGCATGAGCGAGACCATAGCAATCACTGGAAAGTCTGTAAAGTTATTTAAGGGACACTACACTAGCCATCTGTCGAGCAATGCAAAGATGGGGCTGTTCGGCATTTCCGTCTTGCCGAGGGGAAGAGCAGTACGTTGGGTAATGTTTCGTGCCTATAACCTATCCACCTCGATCTTCTATCGCCCGCCGCTGCCGATCGGCGTGGTCTTGAATGAGACCGTTTATTTCTTTGGCTTTCTCAATAGCATCTGTCTGTTTCTTCCACACGTGATCGACACTCGTGTCCGATCGATTCGTTTCATCGTCACCACTGGAGCAGGCGGCGAAGGAAACAAGCGCTAAGACCAATGACAATCGATGGATAGCAATCATCATGATGTTGGATGTCTGTGCAAAAAGGTTGGCGGCCTCGCGAAGCGCCCACACATTACTTTACGCAGTCTAGCATTCGAACGTCAATATTGCTTGCGAGCCCTTGAACATGCAAGTTAGCAGGTTTCAATTTGGGAATCGTTTTTTCGTAACTCTACCTTCATCTGCCACCTCCTTATGGGGCCACCCGAGCCGTCCTGGACTCAGCGAACTGCTACACATGGGCTGCTTGCAATGGCCGGGCGTTCGAGTGGCGTATATACTACGGATGTACAGCTACCGTAGGATCGCCATCATGCAAACTGCCCGACTGTTTATCAATGGCAACAGCTAAGCCGTTCGGCTCCCCAAGGAGTTCCGCTTTGAGGGGGACGAGGTCGTTATCAAGAAGGTTGGTAACGCCGTCGTACTGCTCCCAAAACGTTACGCGTATGCTGATCTCGAGGCTTTGCTTGTAGAGATTGGTCCACTGGAACTCGGGCGGAACCAACCTCCAGTCGACCAAGAGCGGGACCATGATTAGTCATGCTCGTGTTCGATACGGATATTTGTATCTATCTACTCAACCAAAAGTCCGGCCATGAGTCCATCCTGAAACGCCGAGACGGCCGCGAGCACGGTGAAATTATTCTCTCCGCGATCACGCTCGCCGAATTACGCTATGGTATTGCCGCCAGCCGGCGGCGAAACCTCAACCTGGCTAAACTGGAGTTGTTTCTGGCTTCGTTCGAAGTCGTTCCCTTCGACGATCGAGCTGTCTTAGCCTACGGCCCCTTCGTGCACACCTCCAAGCGCAAGGTACGCCCATCGGCCCGCTCGACGCATCGATTGCCGCCCATGCGCTTTCACTGGGCGCGACAGTGGTAACCAACAACGTCCGAGAGTTTTCCCGTGTGCCCAATCTGGTGATGGAGAATTGGCTAGCTAGTGTAGTGTCCCTTAAATAACTTTACAGGTAAGCCGCCTTCTTTTTTCCCTCGGGGCAGGGTGGATCTGGGCTTGATCTGCTCCATCTTGACCCGCGCCCGCTCGATCTTCTTGATGATGTC
>JBOIEG010000504.1:0-1721 GCA_050740915.1 Gammaproteobacteria bacterium
GCAGGTAGGGTGTGTCACGATCGCATTGACGGAAGTGGCTCATGCACGCTCGCTCATTGAATCCATTGCCGATCCGATCGGTTTGCACATCAAAAGTTCCGCCTTAAGTCCGACAGGCTCCTAGCAACCCAAATTGACGCGGGAATATTGCGCTTGATAGCATTACGTATTACCCCATTACCTGGATCGATCGTTACCCGAATGTACCCACCAACGAGCAAGCTGACACAAAAACATCAGGCCACCATTCCTGCCGCAATTCGTGAGAAACTCGACTTGCGGGCCGGGGACGTGATCGCCTTTGAGATCGAAGACGATATCGTTATCGTTCGCAAGGCGCGGCCCCTGGATATCGAGTTTGCTCAGGCGGTAAGCGAAACCTTGAGCGAGTGGGCGTCGGCGGAGGATGAAAACGCCTATGGCGATTTATGATGCGTTCGATGTTGTCGTAGTGCCTTTTCCGTTCACCGATCGGACCGCCGCCAAACGACGTCCCGCCTTAGTCCTCTCCCACAGAACCCCTTTCGCTCAGGTGATCGAACACTCGGTGATGGCGATGATCACGAGTGCGGCCCGTGCTCCTTGGCCGCTGGATGCGCCCATCCGCGATCCCGCCAAAGCCGGTCTCACCGCTGCTTCCCTGGTACGCATGAAGTTGTTCACCTTGGACCACCGACTCATCATTCGCAAAACCGGCGCCCTCTCCACTGAAGACCGCCAAGCCGCGCTGTCCTCACTGCGAAAGCTCTTCGGTCTCTGACCTCGTGATCGCCTGACCCTACCCCTTCGGGCCGCGAGAGATGCCTGAGAAAGGAAGGATCACGCCTGGCGAAACTCGTAACGATGGACTCCAGGGACTTGGCCAAAGCCGCGATCAAAGGTAGCGATCCATCCGACGCCATGGTTGAGCATGACGGCAGCATGGACCGCATCGCGCGCGGAGAGATGTTCGCGCTCAGCCACCAGATCGCGGGCGCGGTCGGTGTCAGCCAGCGTCACGTCGAACACGATCGGGCAGATCTCAACGAAGAGGTCATAGACCTCGCGAGCAAGGTCTCGGCGCCGTAGCGCCGAGTAGCGGTAGAGGACCTCCTGAAGCACCTCCGTGCTGGTGCACCCCTCGACCTCGCGGCCGCGTACGCGATCGAGAAACGTCCTCGCTGGCGCCCGGTGGGGATGCTCGCGGCCGGCCACATACATTGGGATGTTCGAGTCAATGAAGACCTTCATGCGCGGCCTGCCTCTATCTCCGCCAGCATCTGTTCGATATCGCCGGTCGGCGCCTCCAGGGTTCCAAGACGTGCCAAGGGATCGGCCGTCTCTATCCCCTCAGCGCCTGTGCGCCGCAAGCCGTCTTCGATGGCTTGCCGTACCCATGCGCCTTTGGACATCCGGAGCCGCTGAGCGGCTTTGCGGATTTGGAGGTCGAGATCCTCCAGAATGAGAACTTGAAGCCGGTGACTCATATGAGCATGCTAATAGACTCACAAGCATCTTTTCAAGCTCAAACCCGCTGCTGTGGCGGATTCGAAGTATAAAGTGATGGGACAAAGTCGATCACCATCAGACTTCCGGTGTCTTGTCCATTCCGGTACGTCGTGTCCTTTCGGCAGGTCTGTGGAGGCGCCGTCAGATCCTCCTTGGCCGAGATTCCAGTGCGCCTATCGAGGCGCAGAATCCGAGCCAGGACTGTGCGCGAGAGGACAGCTATCTGGCCTGCG
>JBOIEG010000505.1:0-6517 GCA_050740915.1 Gammaproteobacteria bacterium
GCCCTGGATGCTTCGTCTGCCATGAGGGATACCGTTGCTTCAGTTGTGTTCCCGCTATTTTACCAGCTCCCTTCTCATCATTCCCCTGTCCCAGGAGGTTTTTTCACAGCCTCTCAGCTCGCGGACCCGTTCCTGCATCGCTTGATTTCTCGCTCGTTGCGGGAGCTTCTAATCCCCCCCGGTGGGGCTTTTAGCTCGGACATTTTCCCTCTATAGGCAGTTATATCTTAGAGGTTGCCCTCAATCGCGACGGCCCGATCGCTGGTCATCGCTTGCCTTGAGGTCCCGATAGCAAACCAAAGGGAATTTCTTGATTAGCCCTAGCAGCCTTGTCGGACTAAAGGTTGAATACCAACGCCGTGGTGAGGGTGTCGTGCGCGAAAAGTGGTATTCGAGCGCTCATGGCCGCTATCGACGCGGTAAAATCATGACAGACAGATGGAACCCGATCGGAAGCTCGCCTCCACAGGCGGCAAAAATCAAAAAGCGAGCTCAAACCGCGAGCAACTTAAAAGCGAGTTAAGAGCGACAGCCCCAACTGAATTTGTCCATGCCACAGCCTTTGACTTTAACGTCGCTCATCAACCGCCGGGTCGCGGTGATGTTGTTCCTCGGCTTTTCATCGGGCCTCCCCTTGGCGTTGACAGCTGGCACGCTTCAAGCGTGGCTGACGGTAGCGGGCGTGGACATCAAGACCATCGGTATGTTTGCTTTGACCGGGCTGCCGTATACGCTCAAGTTTCTTTGGGCTCCCCTAATGGATCGCTACGCCCTCCCGTTGCTGGGTCGGCGTCGGGGTTGGATGCTGCTCACTCAACTTGGGCTCTTAGCCAGCATAGCGGCGATGGCCAGTTTGTCGCCGAGCGAAAATATCGGGCTGCTGGGGGCGCTCGCTTTACTGGTCGCGTTTCTCTCGGCCTCCCAAGACATCGCCTTCGATGCCTATCGGGCAGATGTGCTGCGGCCAGCCGAGCGCGGGTTTGGTGTTGCAGTGTCCGTCACGGGATATCGCGTGGCCATGCTGGTATCCGGCGCACTTGCGCTGGTGTTGTCGGATCAGATAGGTTGGCGAGCAACCTATATCGTCATGGGGATGACGATGACCCTGGGGATCGCCGCGACCCTGGTCGGCCCGGAATCCGGATTTAGCGGGCGTGAACCCTTGTCCTTAGCCCGTGCCATACGCGAACCCTTTGTGGAATTTTGGTCGCGTTCCGGCGCATGGAGCTTGCTCGCGCTGATCGTGCTCTATAAGTTAGGCGACGCGTTTTCCGCCAGCTTAAGCAGCACCTTCTTACTCCGAGGACTCGGGTTCTCCGCCACCGATGTCGGGGTCGTCAATAAAGGCGTGGGCTTGTTTGCGCTGCTGACGGGGGCGATAGTAGGGGGCGCTATGATGGTCCGCTTGGGGCTATACCGCTCGCTATTTTTGTTCGGCATCCTGCAAGCGGTTACCAATCTTGGTTTTTTTCTTTTGGCTCTGAGCGAGAAACATTACCTGGGAATGGTCGTGGCCATCGGCCTAGAGAATCTTGCAGGGGGCATGGGAACAGCCGCTTTTGTCGCCTTGTTAATGGCGCTGTGTGACCACAGGTACACAGCAACGCAATTTGCGCTGCTTTCTGCGGTAGCCTCGATAGGACGAGTGCTGGTCGGTCCCGTCGCGGGATACTGGGTGACGGAGGTTGGTTGGGCGATGTTTTTCTTTACCTCCTTAATCGCCGCATCCCCAGGTCTGTGGTTGCTATGGCGACTGCGCACAGCGCTTACTCGGCTGGATGAACCACGATGAATCAGAGGGGGGTTTTGTTGTGCCATTTGAGCCTATTCCGTCCTTATCATCGCTTGACATGCCCTACCCAAGTGATACACTTCTCCGTCACATGGACCTGTGCACTTAGAATTCAATTAGAAGGACGAGTGCCCAGCTCGGGGGAGTTCTTACGCGCATTGCGCTTTTGAATTCCTAGCTTTTTTTCATTCACGTAAAAAGGAGGCATACCAAATGGCTGCAACTAGTCACGCAGTTACTGGTGCTGTCGCACAAGAAGAGCCGTTACTAAACAAGAGGAACATGTGGCTGACGGTGGCCATCTTCACCGTATTCTATCTCTGGGTACGGTGGTATGAGCACGTGTACGGGTGGTCCGCGGGGCTCGACGCGTTTGCGCCGGAGTTCCACACCTATTGGATGAACTTCCTGTACATTGAGTTCATACTCGAGGTCACCACGGCCGCACTGTTGTGGGGTTACCTCTATAGGTCTCGTGACCGTCACCTGGATCAACTGCATCCCCGTGAAGAGTTACGTCGTCACATGCATCACTTTGTCTGGCTCCTGGCCTATGGCATAGCGATATACTGGGGCGCCAGCTACTTCACCGAGCAGGACGGCACGTGGCATCAGACCATCACGCGCGACACGGATTTCACGCCGAGCCACGTCATCGAGTTCTATCTAAGCTACCCGATCTACATCATCACCGGTGGTGGTGCATTCATGTATGCGAGGACCCGCCTGCCCCAGTTCTCTAAGGGATGGTCTCTCGCATACTTGGTGCTGACAGTCGGGCCCTTCATGATCCTCCCGAATGTAGGCCTCAATGAGTGGGGTCACACCTTCTGGTGGATGGAAGAGCTGTTCGTAGCTCCTCTCCACTATGGCTTTGTGTTCTTCGGGTGGATGGCCTTGGCGGTCTCGGGTGTCTTGCTGCAGGTCTTTACCCGTCTGCATCAGATTATCGGAAACGATGTGAAGGCGGGTTTGCAGGGCGTTACTTTATAGGCTGCCATAATTGAAGGGGCAAAGGCACGTACGGATAGCGTGCCCTAGCCTATAAGGACGAAAGGGTAGTTTAAGAATAAATAAAGGTTCGCCGGCCACCGGCCAAGAGCAAAACTCTTAAAAGGTGGCCGGCTTTTCTCTGAAGGGGGCGGCTTCCCCCGAAATGAAGCAAGGCACAGGGAGGTGCAACGTTTAGGAATAAAAAGTTCAAACACTCTTTTAAGGAGGCAATAACTATGAGCGCAGGTGCGTCAGCTGTTCGATCTGCCGCGGAAGCAGTGAAGGTATCGAGGTCTATGGATATCATCCTGATCTTTGCGGCGTTCTTGATTTTGTGCGGTGGGTTCCACGTGCACGCGATGTTGACCATGGGCGATTGGGATTTCTGGACTGAGTGGAAAGACCGCCGCCTGTGGGTAACCGTAACCCCGATCATGTGCATCACCTTCCCAGCCGCCATCCAGGCCATGCTGTGGGAGCGTTTGCGGATACCCTTCGGCGCGACGTTTGTCATTTTGGGCTTGATATTCGGCGAGTGGATCAACCGCTACTTTAACTTCTGGGGTTGGACCTACTTTCCGATGAACTATGTCTGGCCTGCGGCCATGACGGCTCAAGCCATCTGGCTAGACGTCGTTTTGCTGCTGACCAACAGCTATATCTTGACGGGCATTCTCGGCGGGTTGGGTTTCAGCCTGCTGTTCTTCCCCACCAACTTCCCGATGTACGCGCCGCTGCATATTCCGGTCGACTACAACGGGATGGTTATGTCCATCGCGGACATCCAAGGCTACCACTACATCAAGACGGGCACGCCGGAATACATCCGGATGGTGGAGAAGGGTACCCTGCGGACCTTCGGTAAGGATGTGGTGCCGGTGTCGGCATTTTTCTCCGGGTGGGTTTGTATCTTGATCTACTTCGTCTGGCACTGGTTCGGGCGCTGGTACTCTACAGAGAAGTATGTGGAGCAGGTTTAGTAGGACATAACGGTAACAAGAAAGAGGCGGATAATATGAAAATAAGCAACGTGATGAGGTGGTCCGTCGCGGGGGTAGCGATGGCAGTGCTTGCTGCGCTGTACGCCCCCATGGCCTCGGCCCACGGTGAGAAATCGCAGGCGGCGTTCCTCAGGATGCGTACCCTGCACTGGATCGATCTGAAATGGAGTACGGATCGCATGAAAGTCAACGATGTCATGGAATTGACCGGTAAAGTGCACGTGTTCTCGGAATGGCCCGAGACGGTAAGCCCGCCGGAAGGGGCGTCGTTTCTGAATGTGGGCGCTCCGGGGCCGGTGGTAACCCGTATCGAGTCGTACTTGGGCGGTCGGTTTGTTCCGCGTTCGGTGCAGATAGAGCGGGGGAAGACCTACGACTTCAAGCTAGTCTTGAAGGCGCGTCGTCCCGGTGACTGGCATATTCACCCCATGATCAATGTAGAAGGCGGTGGTCCTATCATCGGTCCGGGCAAGTGGGTGACCATAGAAGGCAGCATGGCGGACTACTCGCACGAGGTAAAGGCGCTGACCGGCGAGACGGTCGATATCGAGACCTGGAAAATGGGCACCTTCTATTTCTGGACCTTCTTCTGGTGGTTTTGGGGGTGGATCTTCATCTGGTGGTGGGCTCGGCGACCGCTCTTCCTGCCGCGCTTTATCGCGTGCCAGGAAGGACGCAAGCACGAGATCATTACGGATGCCGATAAGAAGTTCGGGATCGGTTTCATGGTTGCCACGCTGGTCGTCGTGATCTTCGGGTACACGAGCGCCACGGCCACGTATCCGATCACCGTCCCGCTGCAGGCTGGCGTAATGGGGGTTATGACGCCAAACCCGGAGGACACCTCGGTGACGGCAACGACCGACCGTGCAGAGTATCGTGTACCTGGACGCAGCATCAAGGTTACGATCACGGTCACAAATAACAATGACCATCCTGTGGAGCTGGGCGAGTTCGAAACTGCCAACGTGCGTTTCCTGAACGCGGAAGTGCTCGAGGACGACACCGGTTATCCGGCGAACATGTTATCTGAGGATGGCCTGGCGATGGATGAAGGAAATGCTACCGTCGGCCCAGGTGAAACCCGCACACTTACTTTCACCGCGACGGATGCGGCCTGGGAGACCGAGCGTCTAACGGATATAATCTACGATCCGGACAGCCGCTTTGGTGGGGTCCTGTTCTTCCTGGGTCCAGATGGACAAAAGCACATGGTGGAGATCGGGGGGCCGCTGCTCCCGGTATTCACTTAATTCGCTGCTAGGCGGTTGGAGGGAGTGGGACGTGTGCCCTCCCTCCACGTCGCCCAAAAAAAAAAGGCTACACCGACCCCCAAGCGCCCGGCAGGGTGCGCGGGGGTCAACCTCTAGATAACCGGTGGATTTATCTCATCGGATCCCAATGATGTATTGCGGCAGGTAACGCGGCAATGGCTCTGGCGGCTGTGCGCAGACCACCCCCTAAATTGTAAGCAAGAGGTCATTGAAGGTATGAAAAGGCTAAGCAGGCTATCATCGGCGGCATGTTGTGTAACGTTGTTTTGGTGGGGTAATGCGTGGGCGCACGGGGGTGTCAGCATCGAGTTCGACAAATGTGTGTTAAAAATCGGTAGCTATTTGATGCACTTCACTGGATACCAACCGGAAACGAGCGGTGGAACCGAGTTCTGCGAAGATATACCGCAGGCCGGGCACGCGATCATCGTAATGGATTTTGTGGATACCCAGCTGCGGAAGCTGGATGCTGATTTAAAGATCGTGCAGGCAGATTCGTGGCCAGCAGCTCAAGCGTATAAACCGGGAGACAAGGGAAAAGAGGTGCTATATTACCCGGCGAAAAAGTATCAGGGTGGTTCGATAACGGTGGACTACAACTTCCCTGAGCCGGGATATTTTGTTGGCATCGTGACCGCAGAGGGAGCCAACCATGAGAAAATCGCTTCGTTGTTTCCTTTTTCGGTCGGGTATGGAATCGGAGCGTTTTCGGGGTCCAAAGGGGGAAATATGACGATGATCTTGGTCGGGGGAGGCGTAGTACTTGTTATCGCAGGAGTGGCGTATTTCTTACGGTCAAAGAGAAGACAGCAAGCGGTACGGGCTTGATCCTAAAGAGCGCGCGAAGCAATAAAGCGAGGGTGGGGAGCGGATGAATCGGAGGCTTTATTTTGTTCTGCCGGATGTAGAAATCGCTCAGGCAGTCGAAAAGGACATGCTGTTGGCGCGAATCGAAGACGGGCGCATGCATTTTCTGGGTAAGAGAGGAACGGATCTTAAGGACTTAAGACCGACCTGACCTGGTGCACGGCTCGCAAGTGGGTGTGGTCGCGGGTTCAAGTACGGGTGTGTTGGTGGGTCTGCTGATATACAAATTTCCCGAATTGATCGGGGCGAAAATCAGCATCGGCATTGTTTTTATTATGGCGTTTTTCGGGGCTTTGTTTGGAGCGTGGGTGGCGAGTATGGTTGGATCCAGCACACCTAATAGCCGGCTAAGAAGCTTTGAGAAGACCATGGAGGAGGGACACATCTTGCTAATCCTAGTGTAGTGTCCCTTAAATAACTTTACAGACTTTCCAGTGATTGCTATGGTCTCGCTCATGCCGAACACCAGCGTGGCGATCAGGTTGCAGCCGGCTGAACGCACGCAGCTGGAGACATGGGGATCCGCACACGGAACTCCGCAACAGGTGGCGCTGCGCTGCCGGATTATCTTGGGCGCCCTGGCGGGTCAG
>JBOIEG010000506.1:0-5157 GCA_050740915.1 Gammaproteobacteria bacterium
CAGGTAGGGTGTGTCACGATCGCATTGACGGAAGTGGCTCATGCACGCTCGCTCATTGAATCCATTGCCGATCCGATCGGTTTGCACATCAAAAGTTCCGCCTTAAGTCCGACAGGATCCTAGGAGAGCGGGGTGCGGAGTTCGATTCATTGCGCCAAGAGGTGGCGCGCGGTCGCGAGGAGTCGGCTCGAATGAGCAACGAGCTGGCGGAGACCCGCACCCAACTAGACCAGGCCAAGGCAGAGGCCGCGGAGCGTGCCGCCGAGGTGGCGAGCG
The DNA here is from genome assembly GCA_050740915.1 of Gammaproteobacteria bacterium. GTDB lineage: Bacteria > Pseudomonadota > Gammaproteobacteria > JBOHHR01 > JBOHHR01 > JBOHHR01. The sequence continues at coordinate 277 of JBOIEG010000506.1, forward strand.
CACGCCAAGAGTTCTTACGCGCACAAAAGGAGATGGGAGGACAAAAGCGGAAAGACGCGGTGCCGCGCGATGGTGTAGAGGTGGCGAGACTAGAAACGGCTTTGAAGAGGCGGGAAGGAGAGCTCGCCCGACAGCACCAGGAGCTCGCCCGCCTGAATAAGGAGGTGCGGCGGGTTGAGTCCGAGGCGAAGCGGTACAAGGAAAAGCTTGCCCAGGCCCGGCAGCCGGCAGCAGCGGCGCCTCAGGAGCAAAAGGCCTCCAGCCTGCCGACTATCGAGATCATCGATCCTCCGTTGGTTGCCACCCGCGGGATCCCCAGCGTTACGCTACGCGGTGGCCTGATCGAGCGGCTAATCGTCGGGAAGGTAGTCGCGCCCGCAGGCCTTAACAGCCTGACGGTCAACGACAAGCCAAAGGAACCCAACGAAAAAGGGGTATTCCGGCTTAGTGTCCCGCTGCAAGTAGAGCGTACGCCCGTGACGGTTGTGGCGGTAGACCAGAACGGTGCGCGCACGTCCGTAAGGTTCGAGTTCCTGCAAGGCGAAATCCAGAAACAAACCACGGTCGCGAATGCCGAATTGGCTGGGATCGAGTTCGGAACGTACTACGCGCTCATTATCGGTAACAACGAATACGCGCATCTACCGAAGCTGAATACCGCGGTAAACGACGTTAATCAAGTCGAGCAGATCCTCCGGACCCAATACGGTTTCAAGACCAAGAAGGCGATTAACGCGAACCGTTATCAGTTGCTATCCGCACTCAATGAGATGCGACAACGGCTGACCGAAAAGGACAACTTGCTTATCTACTACGCCGGTCACGGGGAGCTGGATCGGGTAAACCTACGCGGCCATTGGTTACCTGTCGATGCCGAGCCGGACAACACCGCGAACTGGATCTCGAACGTCTCAATTACCGACATCTTGAACACCATGTCGGCCAGGCAGATCTTGGTGGTTGCGGATTCGTGCTACTCAGGCGCATTGACGCGCTCATCGTTGGGTCGGCTGGAAGCCGGTGTCTCCGATGAGGCAAAGGCAAATTGGGTCAAGGTCATGGCAAAGAAGCGCTCACGGACAGTCCTCACCGCCGGCGGACTGAATCCAGTGCTCGATTCTACAGGCGGGGACCACTCTGTGTTTGCCAAGGCGTTTAACGAGGTGCTGCGGGAGAACAAGGGCCTTCTAGAGGGCAGACGCCTGTTTCAGGACGTCGCCGATCTGGTTGCTCAAGCAGCCAGCAACGTCGATTTTTCCCAGGTACCCGAATACGCGCCGATCAAGCATGCGGGTCATGAAGGAGGCGATTTCTTCTTCTTGCCGATTAGTTGAGCGGGGAGCCAGCGGGCCGTCATCATTCGCGGGCACTGTCCAGGGATTTGAACACGCTCCCAGCAACCAGTTTTCCCCCCAATGGCGAGGGGCGTGAAACGGTTCTGCGCTGACTCATGGACGGCGCGCCCTTTGATGCATCGCGGACTAGGCTGGTTGCCTGTCGATCCCGTTCTCTATTACCCCGTTTTTGCCTTTGCCCGACTTCACGTTAATACAGGAAGTAAATGAACGTAACCGATGCAGTTAGAGAAACTCAATTTAGCGACTGCTCGATTCTGTGGGGGTTTCGCGCGGTAACGCGGAGCCGACTACACCGGATTTGAGTTTGGCTCCGGGATCCGCTGCGTTCTTTGATCTAGATGACATTCAGCGGACAAACGCATGGGCTATCAATTTCTGAAGGTGGACGATACAAGTACGGCGCCTCCAAAGCGGAGTTTCCGGTATTCACCTCGAGCCTATTTTTCTTGGTTGTTTTATCCAACGTAGAGGCACAAAATAGTTCATCTGCTTATAAAGCGTGTCTTCGGCGTTTAGGTTTTGTGGAACACGTATTTAAGAAAACCTAACATTTTGGTTCGCAGGAGGAAAAACGATGGGGGAGAAGGGCTACTACGTTGTAGGATTTAAGGACACTGCTGCTGCGAAAACTCACCTTTCGTGCCGGTGTGATAGTGCCTGCACACAGCCACTGATAGATTTATTCCTTTTAGGTTGTCTACTTTCTGGCTGGAGTGCGGCTTTCGCCCAGGCGACTTTCACGGAATCCCAGCGACTTACCTTTGATGCCGTCGAAGCACACTGCGGCAGGACGCGCCCGATCTTTGATTTGTTATCGCCTCAACAACAAGCATGGTCAAACACCTGTTGGGAGTTGGTAACAACAAACAATCGCATCAACAACACCGGGGGCCCAACTAGTTTTGCGATTGATCAGATTACTACTGAACAGCAATTAGGCGAAGCGGTTCAGGAAGGCTCGCCGGTCGAAGTCTTGACCCAGGGGCGTGGTGCCGTTGAATCGGCAAGTGGCCAGTTTGCCAACATTGGGGCGCGTCTAGAGGCATTGAGACTAGGCGCGACCGGGATCAGTGTCGCTGGCCTTAGTCCGAACACAACCGACCACCAGCTCACGGGGAAAACGCCTTTGGCGGGTTTCCATCGGGGTGGAGCAGCGAGCGCAGACGACGCCGGTTTCAGTAGGCTGGGCGCATTTATCAACGGCAATTTCATCTTTGGTGACCGCGATCGCACCGACCGGCAAGACGGTTTCGACTTCGACAGCAAAGGCGTGACCGCCGGTGTCGATTACCGATTAACCGATAGGGTGGTGCTTGGCATTGCCTTCGGTCATGTCTCATAAGACGTTGACATCGACGGCTTTGGCGGGGAGCTGGATTCCGACAGTTACAACATGTCTACTTTCGGCACGTACTACCTTGGTGACTTCTACGTGGACGGGATCTTCAGCTACGGCTGGAACGACTATGACGCCACCCGGCGCATTGTGCATCCGAGCGTTAATACGGCGGCCAAAAGTGATACTGACAGCCAGCAGTACGCCATCAATATGGGGGCCGGGTATGATTTTCATATGAACGGTTTCACCTTAGGTCCGATCGGACATGTCCAGTATTTGCATACCGATATTGATGGTTATGAAGAAAGCGGCGCTGAGGGCGGACATTCGCTGACGGTCAGCGACCAGACGATAAAATCTCTATTGATCTCTCTCGGCGGGCGGGTCAACTATGCGGTCAGTACAAGAATTGGCGTATTTGTTCCGGAGTTGCGTTTCGAGTGGAATCACGAATTCGAAAACGACACGCGCTTTGTAGAGGCCCGATATTCGTTTGATCCTTTCAACACCGTATTTGGCATACCAACCGATGCCCCGGACCGCAATTACTTCACTTTCGGAGCCGGAGTATCCAGCACGTTTGCCCACGGAATATCCGGTTTCGTCGATTACCAAACACTCGTTGGTCTTACTGATGTGAGCAGCCACATGGTTACAGCGGGAATTCGTGTGGAGTTCTGACCATTTATGCCGGCCGAGCTGACCACTGTTTAAGTGTAACCCCAAGCTTGATAACCTGACTATCGTAAAGCTGCGGCGTGCGTTCAGCCGGCTGCAACTTGATCGCCACGCTGGTGTTCGGCATGAGCGAGACCATAGCAGTCACTGGAAAGTCTGTAAAGTTATTTAAGGGACACTACACTAGATAATGCTTGCCAGCCTCGATTCGCAGCGGAAATGCCGCCGACCCAGCGGGTGGCGGAGCCGGCGGGAGGGTTGCGGGCGCGTTTGAAGGCGAGCTCGAACCGCTATTACTGCACGCGACGATGGCGGAGATGCTCACAGACGCCAAGACGCCCGCAGCAAACAGCGCCTTCAAGCAGGTGCGTCGAGTGTTGATCGAGCCGTGTGCGAATTTCATTGAGGCGTCCCTTGCTCGCGTGTTTCCTACTTTGCAAGCAGCTTGCGAAAGTACCCAATCGTTTCTCTCAGCCCGTCTTCCAACGCCACTTTGGGCTCCCATCCAAACACGCGCTTCGCGAGTGAAATGTCCGGTTGGCGTTGCTTCGGGTCGTCGGCCGGCAGCAGCTTGAAGCTCAGCTTGGACTTGCTCTCGGTCAGACGCAGCACGCGTTCGGCCAACTCCAGCATCGTGAACTCACCCGAATTACCCGCGTTGACGGGTCCGGTGAACTCGGCGGGCGTCGCCATCATGCGCACAAGGGCGTCGATCAGGTCGTCGACATAGCAGAACGAGCGTGTCTGCTGACCGTCACCGTAGATTGTGATGTTCTCGCCTTTGAGCGCTTGCACAATGAAGTTACTGACCACCCTGCCGTCGTTCGGATGCATGCGCGGACCGTAGGTGTTGAAGATCCGCACGACCTTGATCTCGAGGCGGTGCTGGCGCCAATAGTCAAAGAACAGAGTTTCTGCGCAACGCTTGCCTTCGTCGTAACAGCTGCGAGGGCCAATTGGATTCACGCGACCCCAGTAGCTCTCTACCTGAGGATGGACTTCCGGATCTCCGTAGACCTCCGAGGTCGATGCTGCAGGATGCGTGCCCGCAGCCGTTTGGCCAGTCCAAGCATGTTGATTGCGCCGTGCACGCTCGTCTTGGTCGTTTGCACCGGGTCGAACTGATAGTGGATAGGGCTCGCGGGACACGCCAGGTTGTAGATCTGATCGGATTCGACGTACAGCGGGAATGTCACGTCGTGCCGCATCAACTCGAAATGCTGGTGCCCCAGAAGGTGCTCTACGTTGCGACGCGTCCCGGTGAAAAAATTGTCGACGCACAAGACCTCGCGTCCTTCGCGCAGCAACCGCTCGCATAGATGGGAACCAAGGAAGCCGGCGCCGCCGGTGACCAGTACGGAATTGCCTTCGCTCATCGTGGAGTCCTCGTTTTCTCTTGGGTGACAGATTCAGCACGCCCGGGCTGTCCTCTGATGCTGTCCGCCCGGGCGAGGGCGTCATGGAACAACCCAGCGATGCGCTCGACGAGCGCATCCCAGTCGTGTT
>JBOIEG010000507.1:0-1688 GCA_050740915.1 Gammaproteobacteria bacterium
CGCTCGGGATCTCGCGTTCCGGCGGTGCTCGGAATCCTCATGTATTTCAATATACACTGCGGTTCCTGCGCTCCGGCGGAACGCGACCTTCCTTCGCTCGCGACGGTTTTTTCACAAACTCTCACACCAGGCGAACATCCGCCAGCGACAAAAGCCACTATTCCCGCGAAATACGATCTTCACCTCGGGCCAGGCGTGCCGAAACCGCTTCACCAGCAACGCCAGAATCGCCCAGGCATGTTTGGCCGCATCAATCTTGCTTGGGCGCAAATAACTGACCAACAGTTGGTCGCCACAAAACACATACAAGGGGAGAAAACAGTACTGATCGTAATACCCATGAAAGAAGCGCCCCTCTTGAGATCTGGGCCTTGCTGGCCCATGACCGGGCGTACCAGAAAGGGTTTGTGAGTCAGCCTGCGTAACCGCACGCGAACTCGCGAGACATCAACCACTTTAGAGGGGAAAGGCACGCTGAAAAGTTGCGCAAGGTCGTCCAACGTGTGATGGCAAACAGGTCAGACCGTGACTCGCTAAACCTGTATGTTCATCCGGGCTTCGAGCCCATAGGAGAAATGAGGCGCGGGTCAGCGGATTCCATCAGGGCCAGCAGGCCATCCAGCCTGCACAACAGGCCGGATATAAAACTGCAGCCTATGCCTGTCCAACACCACACCGCAGACGTCCTTGGCAAACGGGAGGCGTCCATATAAAGATCATGAAACACGACGACATCTTGCGTCAGGCTTCCATGCCGATTGCGGGTCCGAGCTATCCGCGCGGGCCTTATCGCTTTATCGATAGAGAGTATTTCATCGTGACCTATGAGTCCGACGCAGATGCCATCCGCGAGGCGGTGCCGGAACCGCTCGTACCCGATGGAGCCAACACCGTGCTCTATGAGTTCATCCGCATGCTGGGCAGCTCCGGCTTCGGTGACTATACGGAATCCGGCATCGTCATCCCCTGCACTTATGAGGGTGAGCACGTGAACTTCACGGCCCAGATGTATCTCGACTGCGAACCGCCCATCGCGGGTGGCCACGAGATCTGGGGCTTTCCCAAAAAGCATGCGAAACCGAGACTCCACATCGCCAGCGACACGCTCACGGGGACCCTTGAGTACGCCGGGCAGCTGGTGGCGATGGGCACCATGGGCTACAAGCACGAGAACCTGATCTGCCCGCAGGGCAATCCGCTGGCCTGTGACCCGCGCGAGATCGTGGACAAGATGAGCAAGACCCAGGTGAACCTGAAGCTCATCCCGGAAGTCGATGGGTCGCTTGGGATTGCGCAGCTGGTCGCCTACAACCTGAGCGATATTCGAGTCAAGGGGGCCTGGAGCGGACCGGCCCGCCTGCATCTCGTGCCCCACATCAACGCGCCCGTCGCCGACCTGCCGGTGAGAAAGATCGTCGGCGGCACGCATTTCGTTGCCGATCTGACGCTGCCCTATGGCCGGGTCCTCTACGACTATCTGCTTGCGGCACAGGCGCATGCCACGGAGGCTGAGAAGACGGGCGCAAGAAGGTACGGTTAACGCCTAAGCGCGGAACTCAACGCGGAGATGTGCAAATGACTAATCGCAAGCCACCGGCGCGGCCGGCTTCGTATGACAAGAAAGTTGCTCTCGTTCTGCAAGGTGGTGGCGCGCTCGGCAGCTACCAGGCGGGCGTGTACGAGGCGCT
>JBOIEG010000508.1:0-1936 GCA_050740915.1 Gammaproteobacteria bacterium
CATGTGCGGGTGTACCCGCCCGTATCTTTGCGGCTACCATCAGCTGTCCTTCCTGCACTCCTAAAGCGGCAACTGACGATATCAAGAACCTCAGCGGAATTCATGCAGGCTTACCGGAAGGACACCAATGATCTGAAGCGCATCAAGCTCGCGCGATTGTTGAGCCCCAACGGGACCGTCTGGCAAGTCACCGAGACCCACCAGCATCATTCGAATGCCTGAAATCGAGTCCCCCGTCCCTTCTGCAGGTCGCTTGAGACCTGTGTACATGGGTGTTTCCGGTAACGCCGTTAGGCCCTTGATCTGCCGTACGAACGAGCTACCGTGTTCGTAGCGACCGTCAAAGTCGGGCCCGACGTGTGTGCCGGCATTTCGCACAGGTTTGGTCAGGGCAGCTACGTCACAAAGGCGGCAAAGGATTCGGTCGTCAATTTCTTCGCCACCGCGCGACCAACTTCCCGCATCTCGGCGATGTGGTCCACGGAGTCCATCTGCTGAACGTGCTCGGGTTTGAGATGAGCGACGCCGAGGCGCTGAAGTCCGTCTTGGGAAAGTTCGGCGTTGTAGCGTAGGTACGTGAAGAGCTTGCCGCAGGGGCCTTTGTTGCCGGGGAAGCCTTTCCCTGAATCACGCGGATCGATCATGTCGTGAACTTCACGATCGATCGGGTCGCCAACGAGGAGATCGTTGTATATCGCGGCCGGATTGTTCGCTTTCATGGATACCATCCTCCATAATGACTTGAAATCCCATGAAAACACAAACCTCCCTTATGCGCAATTATTTATCGGCAATGGTGCCAAGGGTAAAGAGAATAAACGCGCTTGAAGGGTACTGAGGTGGTAACCAATCCACGGATATCAGCATGATCAACCGCCGCATTGACGGGCTCCGTCTCCTCCCATGGCCCGTGAACTCCATGAGGGAGACCGAAATACACGGTTGCGGCAAGACTTGACAGCGGAAGTCCTATCAACGCCCTGGGCGCCGGCTGCGGACGCCTGTGATTCGTGCCAGGAAGGCCGCGCTCAAGTCGAAAGCGCAGCAAGCAGCGCGTCCTCGACCCTTTCGATCCAGACAAAATTCAATTGATGGCGCGCGGCCTCTGGAATGTCTTCCAGATCTTTTTGGTTACGCGAAGGCAGGAGCACCGTCTTGATTCCGGCACGCGCCGCCGCCAACACTTTTTCCTTGATCCCGCCCACGGGAAGCACGAGACCGCGCAGGCTGATTTCACCGGTCATGGCGGTGTCGCTGCGAACCGATTTACCGATCAACAGTGACGCGAGCGCGATGAACATGGCGACTCCAGCGCTCGGACCGTCTTTCGGTATCGCCCCCGCCGGGACATGGACGTGAATATCTTTCTTGTCAAACGCATCGTCTGCCACATTGATCTCGGCGGCGCGCGATTTGACGAGACTCAAGGCCGCCTGCGCGGACTCCTTCATCACATCCCCAAGCTGACCGGTAAGAATGAGTTTTCCGCTGCCCGGAACGCGAGTCGCTTCCACAAACAAGATGTCCCCGCCAACCGGTGTCCACGCCAAACCGGTCGCCACTCCCGGAGTGCTCGTCCGCATCGCGATTTCGCTTTCAAATTGTTTCGCACCAAGAACGGAATGCAAGTCTGCGGCCTCAATGTTTACGCGCGCGCTCGCACCCTCTGCGATGCGCATCGCGGCACTGCGGAAAGCCGTGCCAATCTGCCGCTCGAGGTTGCGCACGCCGGCTTCGCGGGTGTAGTCATGAATGATCGCGCGTAACGCATCGTCGCTGATCGCACTCTGCTCAGAAGATAAGCCGTTCGCTTCGAGCTGCCTTTTCACCAGATAGCGGCGCGCGATCTCGATTTTTTCCTCCTCGGTGTAGCCGGGAAGTTGGATCACTTCCATGCGGTCGCGTAAGGGGCCGGGGATGGTGTCGAGAATATTGG
>JBOIEG010000509.1:0-29953 GCA_050740915.1 Gammaproteobacteria bacterium
AGGACATCATCAAGAAGATCGAGCGGGCGCGGGTCAAGATGGAGCAGATCAAGCCCAGATCCACCCTGCCCCGAGGGAAAAAAGAAGGCGGCTTAACTGTAAAGTTATTTAAGGGACACTACACTAGTCAACCGGCAACCGCCGCAGATATCACAGCGAAGAAAAACCGGCGCCGAAATCGTCCAGCGCGAAACCTTCTCCACCCGACTCTTCCAAACCATGCGCGAATGCATGCGCTCGCGGCTGGGATCATCTTGGGAGAATAGATAGCTGCCACCCGCCCCGCCCAGCTTCTTTGACCTTGTACATCGCGGGATCGACGGCCGCGAGCAAGGCCGGGGCATCGCGCGCGTGCTCCGAGAACATCGCGATGCCGATACGATATTGGCGGAAAGTTTGTAAGCCCGAACAGCTACCCTTACCGGTGTCTTAGGGAAAAAGCTAAAGGAAACGGCTACTACTGTATTATTAGCGTATATATGGACTTCACCCGGTTTGCAAGGTGAGGATCGATGATGGCGTGTAATGGAAGACTGCATGTATATAGCCTGGTGCTGCTGCAGGGCCGGGCAACGCCCGGCCTTTCGCTGCGATCGTGTAAGCCTAAGCCGCGCGAGCCCGACGCTTTTCGAAGTTGAGGTCCCTGTCTTCTGCGACATCCACCGTGACCCGATCGCCGGCGGAGAAATCTCCGGCAAGGATGCGCCGGGCCAGCGGATTCTCGATCAAGTGCTGTATCGTGCGTTTAAGAGGCCTCGCCCCATACACCGGGTCGTAACCACCCTCGGCGATGCGGTTTACGGCCGCCTCACTCAGTTCGATGCCAATATCCCGCTCGCTCAAGCGCTTTCGCAGCAGCTCGATCTGGATGCTGGCGATGGCGCGGATCTGCTGCTTGTCGAGTGGATGGAAGACAACGACTTCATCGATGCGGTTTACGAACTCGGGCCGGAAATGCTGAGCCACCGTCTCCATCAAGGCGGCTTTCATGGTCTCATAGTTCTCCTCCCCGACGAGCTCCTGGATAAGCTGGGAACCGAGATTGGAGGTCATCACCACCACGGTATTGCGAAAATCCGCGGTGCGACCATGTCCATCCGTCAAGCGGCCCTCGTCCAGCACCTGTAACAAGACGTTGAATACTTCGGCATGGGCCTTTTCCACTTCATCGAGAAGAACCACGGAATACGGCTTTCGCCTCACCGCTTCGGTCAAATAGCCGCCTTCTTCGTATCCCACGTAACCGGGGGGCGCCCCGATGAGCCTCGCCACCGAGTGCCTTTCCATGAATTCAGACATGTCAACACGCACCAGCGCTTCCTCGGTATCGAACAGAAAAGCCGCTAAGGCCTTGCACAATTCCGTCTTACCCACTCCGGTGGGTCCGAGAAAGAGAAAAGACCCGTTGGGGCGATTGGGATCGGACAAACCCGAGCGTGAACGCCGGATGGCATTGGCGATGGCCATGACCGCCTCTTCTTGGCCAATCACGCGCTGATGCAAGGCCGCCTCCATGCGCAACAGCTTATCCCGCTCGCCTTCCATCATCTTGGAGACGGGGATCCCGGTCCACTGAGAGACGACCTCCGCCACCTCTTCCTCGGTCACGGCGTTGCGCAATAATTTCATGCCCGCTGTTTCGGCCTGTGTGGCTGCCGCCAAGTTTTTTTCCAGCTCGGGGATACGGCCGTATTGCAACTCAGACATGCGTGCGAGATCGCCCGCGCGGCGGGCGGTCTCCAACTCCAGCCTAGCCCGCTCTAAGGCTTCCTTAATGTGTTTCGAGCCCTGCACCGCGGCCTTCTCCGCCTTCCACACTTCTTCCAAATCGGCGTATTCCCGTTCCAGCTTTTGGATCTCGCCTTGCAGTTTTTCCAAGCGTTCCTTAGACGCAGGATCGGTTTCTTTTTTTAACGCTTCTCGCTCGATCTTCAGCTGGATCAAGCGGCGCTCGAGGCGGTCCATCGGTTCAGGCTTAGAGTCGATCTCCACGCGGATCCGGCTGGCCGCTTCGTCGATCAAGTCGATCGCCTTATCGGGTAGTTGGCGGTCGGTGATATAGCGGTGGGAGAGGGTAGCGGCGGCGACGATAGCCGGATCGGTGATGTCCACGCCGTGATGGACTTCGTAGCGTTCTTGCAGGCCGCGCAGAATAGCGATGGTATCCTCGACGCCGGGCTCGTCCACCAATACCTTCTGGAAACGGCGCTCCAATGCGGCATCTTTTTCCAGGTATTTCCTGTACTCATCCAAAGTGGTCGCGCCGATGCAGTGCAGCTCTCCACGCGCTAGGGCCGGTTTCAACATATTGCCGGCATCCATGGCCCCCTCCGCTTTGCCCGCACCCACTACCGTGTGCAACTCATCGATAAATAAGATGACCTGGCCTTCCTGCTTCGCGAGATCATGGAGCACCGCTTTTAGGCGTTCCTCGAATTCACCTCGGAATTTAGCCCCCGCGATCAAGGCGCCCATATCGAGCGACAATACGCGTCGGTTTTTTAAACCTTCGGGCACCTCACCGTTGATGATGCGCTGCGCCAAACCCTCTACGATGGCGGTCTTGCCTACGCCCGGCTCACCGATCAACACCGGATTGTTCTTGGTGCGTCGCTGCAGCACCTGAATCGTGCGGCGGATCTCGTCATCACGACCGATGACGGGATCGAGTTTTCCCTGTTCGGCGCGCTCTGTTAGGTCAATCGTGTATTTCTCCAGCGCCTGGCGCAGCTCCTCCGCATTGGGATCTTGAATGCGCTGCCCCCCACGCACCTGATCGATGGCCTGTATCAGTCGTTCTTTGACCGCTCCAGCCTTACGCAACAAATCACCCAAAGACCCCTTGTCCTCGACCGCCGCGAGCACAAATAATTCGCTGGAAATGTATTGGTCCTGACGTTGCTGAGCGAGCTTGTCGGTTACGTTGAGCAACCGCCCCAGATCATTTGAGACATGCACTTCGCCCGCGGTGCCACTCACTTGGGGAAGCCGATCGAGCGCCTCACCCAGCTGCGAGCGCAGTTGATTGACGTTGACCCCCGCGGCATGCAGCAGCGGTCGGACCGTGCCGCTCTCCTGATCCAGCAGCGCGGCCATTAGGTGCACGGGCTCGAGGAAGGCGTGGTCCCGCCCCACCGCAAGGCTCTGCGCATCGGCTAACGCCGTTTGAAATTTGGCCGTAAGTTTATCCATTCTCATGGTTGCACCTTCTTTTTAGCGAGACTTCACCTTTTTAATATGGGTATGCCGATCCCGGAGTTCAACGCCGCGACCAAGGGATCAAATAGGCTTACATGGTGAACCTTTCGATCGTATGCTTCGCTAAGCACAAAACCAACAAGAGTTCGATTACCATACGAGGGGATGATGGTTTTTCGTTCCCACCTTTCATGCGGAGTCTCTTAGATGGAATTCATCTCAGATTATGGTTTGTTTCTCGCTAAAACGGTCACCGTTGTGTTCGTGCCCATGCTGGCCATGATCTGGGGTCTTGCGCTGCTGGTGAAATTGAAACCAAGCCGGGAAGAGCACCTCGAGGTTAAACACCTCAATCAAAGATTCGAAGCCATGAGTCTCGCCCTGCAAGCCGCGATGTTACCGAAAAAGGCGTTCAAGCACGTCCTGAAACAGATCAAGACAGATCACAAAAAAGAGGAAAAACGCGCGCTTCACGACAGTCCGCCAAGAAAAAGTGTCTTTGTGCTCAGCTTCAAAGGGGATGTGCAGGCTTCGGCGGTGTCTTCGCTACGGGAAGAAATAACCGCGATCCTGATGGTCGCCGGACCCAGCGATGAGGTGATCTTGCGGCTGGAAAGCATGGGTGGAGTGGTCCATGGCTATGGGCTCGCCGCATCCCAATTGAAGCGCATCAGAGACGGCGGCATCCCCCTCACGGTGGCTATCGACCATATTGCCGCCAGTGGCGGCTACATGATGGCTTGTGTTGCAGACAGAATCATCGCCTCGCCTTTTGCCGTGATTGGCTCCATCGGCGTGGTCGGACAATTACCAAATTTCAACCGCATGCTGAAAAACTACAACATCGACTTCGAGCTCCACACCGCCGGCGAGTATAAGCGCACCTTGACCCTATTTGGAGAAAATACGGAGAAAAATCGCGAGAAATTTCGCGCCGATTTGGAAGAAATCCACGTCCTGTTTAAGCATTTCGTACAAGAGAACAGGCCCCAGGTTGAGATCACGCAGGTGGCGACAGGCGAGTACTGGTACGGTACCCGCGCCCTGAAGCTTAAATTAGTCGACGAGCTGAGAACGAGCGACGATTATGTGCGCAAAGCCAGCGAGGCGGCCGATGTCTTTGAAGTGACCTATAAAAGGAAGAAAACCGCAATGGAGCGAATAGTCACTGCGGCTTCGGCAGCGATTAAACCTAGCTAGATTCGGCGGTTGAAACGAGAGGCAGACCCTTCATGCTTCTATACATCAGCACGAACGGTCTGCCCCCCGCTTCGTCCATTCAGTGATTCCCAAAAACCCGTTCGCCCTGATGTATAGAAGGGTGAGCGGGTTTTTGGGCGGGTCAACCGCCGAATCTAGGTTAAACGTTAGCACACCGATTCCGTTGGGCGATCGGTTCGCGCCGTGTCCATTGCGCCCAACTGGTCCTCGATCCGTGATACCAGCTCGCGGCAACCTTTGCCGGTTAGTGCGGAGACAAAAAACACCGGCCCCTTCCAGCCGATACGCTCGATGGTCTCCTGCCCTCGGAAGGCTATCTCCTGTTCCGCAAGGAGATCTACCTTATTCAGCACCAACCAACGTTCCTTGCCGAAAAGGACCTCACTGTACTGACGTAACTGCGTTTCTATGGTGCGCACATCGCCTGTCGGATCTTGCGCGGACAAATCAACCAAGTGCAAGAGTAAACGAGTGCGGTTTAGGTGCTTGAGAAACTGAATGCCGAGACCCGCACCCGCCGCGGCCCCCGCTATCAGCCCGGGGATATCCGCGATCACGAAGCGCTGATCGAGGCTTGCAGACACCACGCCCAGCTGAGGATAAAGCGTGGTAAAAGGATACGGTGCGATCTTAGGCTTGGCCGCCGATACCGCGCTCACTAGGGTGGATTTTCCCGCATTGGGCAATCCGGCAACTCCTACATCCGCGAGCAACTGCATCTCCAACCGCAACCCACGGCCTTCCCCCGGCTTGCCTTTGGTCGTCTTGCGGGGTGCTCTGTTTGTGCTTGACTTAAACCGCGTGTTACCCAGCCCTTGGGATCCGCCCCGGGCCACCACAAGCGACTCGCCTTTTTGTTCCAGGTCGGCTATCAATTCGCCACTGTCGGCATCGTAGACCAGAGTACCCAGAGGGACTCGAACCTCTCGATCGTGGCCACTGCGGCCGGTACGCTGTTTCCCCATTCCGGGCTGGCCATTCTCCGCACGAAATTCCCGCGCATGGCGAAAATCGATGAGTGTATTCAATCCTTCATCAACCCTAAGGATCACGCGGCCACCATCACCGCCGTCCCCGCCGTCCGGTCCGCCATAAGGGATAAACCGCTCGCGCCGAAAGCTTAGGCATCCGTCTCCACCGTTTCCGCCCTGCACATGGATGAACGCCTCGTCGACGAATTTCATCGGTTCGGCGAGTAGCGCGAAAAATTCGCGGTGCCCGGGGCGCCAGAGTGATATTCCGCCATATTCATGCAGCTGATGCACAACAAAAAGCCCCGTCTCTAACGGGGCCTCTCATCGGGCGGCAACAAGACCGATTTTTACGTGCTTGCCACTTTGACATACGCGCGGTTTTTCGGCCCTCTTCTTTGAAACTGTACATGCCCATCGGATAACGCAAACAGGGTGTGGTCACCGCCGCAACCTACGTTTTCCCCGGCGTGAAAACGTGTCCCGCGCTGCCTGACGAGAATGTGGCCTGCCTTTACAAACTCTCCGCCAAAATGCTTTATTCCCAAGCGCTTAGAATGTGAGTCCCGACCGTTTCGAGTGCTTCCCGCTGCTTTTTTGTGGGCCACTTCAATACCTCCCAGAACGCTATTCGCTTATCGAGATCTGGGTTACCCGCAGTTCGGTGAAATACTGCCGGTGGCCCATGCGTTTGCGGTGATGTTTCCGACGCTTAAATTTAATGATTTTGACCTTCTCGTGACGGCCATGGCCTTCCACCTTTGCCACCACCACGGCGCCCTCAACAAGCGGAGATCCCATTCGCACCGTGCCATTATCAACCAGCATCAACACCCGATCGAGTTTAAGCTCGCTGCCCACTTCGGCAGTGCGCTTTTCTGTCCTGAAGGTATTTCCCTCCGCGACCTTATGCTGCTTGCCGCCCTCTTCAATGATTGCATACATGGAAAATGCCTATGATCAAATTGGGAATGATAGGGAAGATCCCCTGCTAATGCAAACACTAAACAGCTTTCGCTCGCTCGCGGCCGCTGCGTAAATGCTCCAACAGCCGTGTGAGCTCTGCAGGAAGCGGGGCGTCGAATTGGTAAGTCACGGGGGGGCTTGCTATACGAAAGCTCAAACGGCTCGCGTGTAAAAAAAGTCGCCCTAACCCAAAACCCCGCATCCGGCGATTAAACGCTTGCTCACCGTATTTCGTGTCTCCCGCCAGTGGATAGCCCTGGGATGCGACATGCACTCGGATCTGGTGCGTGCGGCCGGTAAGAGGCTTGATCCGCATTAAGGTCGCATCGGAAAACCTTTGCACGGGACACATCCAGGTGCGCGCGGGTTTTCCGTCCCCCAAGGGCTGAACCACACGCTCCCCCCCTCGGAGTAAGCCTTTTTTCAACCGGCCCTCTACCAACCGCGCACCACCACGCCAAACTCCTTTGACCAAACCCTGGTACTCTTTGTCAACTGTACCCTCGCGCATCGCGGCATGTATTTGTCGCAGTAAAGGCGCACTCTTTACGATGGCTAAGCATCCCGACGTGTCGCGATCTAAGCGATGCGCCAGTGTTACGCTGGATTTTCGAATTGCACGAACGATTTCTATGATCCCGAAACGATAATTGGACCCGCTATGTACCGGGATCCTCGCCGGCTTGTTTAAAACAAGCAAGCTTTCGTTTTCAAACAACACATGCTCTTCGATGAGGCTTTTTAGCGCTTGATTGATCTCTGTGCAACGATTTACATCACTCTCGCTGAAAAACGGAGGTATGCGAACGATGTCCCCCTGAATCAGCCGATACCCTTGACTGGCTCGCCCGCTATTTACCCTTACCTCACCACAGCGAATCATCCGGTAGACACGGCTCCGAGGAACACCGCTTAGCGCAGTGAGCACAAAATTATCCAAGCGCCTGCCGCTGTCATCGCTTGTTACGCTAACCGATCGACCCTGCGCCATGGATAGTGCTCTGTCTACCTTATTTTGATCTTATCTGAGCGGTGCCCGAGGGTGCAGGGCAAGGCCCAGCGGCGCCGCAATAGCCACCCCTATTTCAGCACTGGCTTGAGGCTTAAGGCTAGAGGCTTGAGGTGCGTGAATTTCGAACGCTCAGAATCGCAAGCCACTAGAGCCTCCAGCCTTAAGCCGGATTCCGGGTGCAATTGCTGCGGTGAAGCAGAGTTGCTATAATGATACAGCTTATCCTTCAGGAAACAAATTGCGTAAAGGCGGTCTATACTTAGAGAATGCTTCCTGGAGAGAAGCCATGATAGAAAAGTAAAATTTCTTAGATTCAGCACCGTAGCCGCGGTGAACGATTAGAATAGAGGACAAGACCTCGGAAATTCCGGTAGCTGCGGTGCCGATAATAGCTAAGGGTCGATTTCAGACGCAAATAAGTTTGCCCCAGGCTAAGCAATAAGTTTGCAATTTTTACAACGCCCGGTTCCATGCGCGAACGAGCGCTAAGAGATGAGGGATATCCCGGTGAGCACCAGCCGAAAAGAGCCGCGAGAGTGTCAGTTCGACGGCGCGGTATGTTTGCTAGCTGGACACCCACTCGATGGAACCGATACCCCCACCCTGGAACCACCACAGCAGTGCGCTCCCAACGCCACAACTCAAGACATTGACCGCAGTTATGTGTCGAGGTCGTAGCGCATGAGACAGGAATCGCTCCATGAAAAGAATGCTTATCAACGCAACGCAGCCAGAGGAGTTGCGCATTGCACTCGTTGACGGACAACGCCTTTATGACCTAGACATCGAATCAGCGTCGAAAGAGCAAAGAAAATCAAACGTATATAAAGGTCGTCTGGTTCGGATAGAGCCCAGCCTGGAGGCTACGTTCGTTGATTATGGCGCCGATCGGCACGGCTTTTTACCTCTAAAAGAAGTCTCCCGCTCCTTATTCCTAAAAGAACCCACTCGTGGAACCCGGATCGCGATCCAGGAGGTTTTGCGCGAGGGCCAAGAATTCGTCGTTCAGGTTGATAAAGAACAGCGAGGCCACAAAGGTGCGGCGTTAACTACGTTTATCAGCATGGCAGGGCGTTACCTGGTGGCAATGCCAAACAACCCGCGCGCGGGGGGTGTTTCCCGCCAGATCGAGGGCGACGAACGGGACGAAGCACGAAAGGCGATGAGCGCTTTGGAGGTCCCGGAAGGCATGGGCGTCATATTGCGTACCGCCGGTGTCGGCAGAGGAGTTGAGGAACTGCAATGGGATCTCGAATACCTGGTCCGGCTTTGGAACGCAATCCAGGAAGCCTCCCAGCAGCGGCCCGCCCCCTTTCTCATCTATCAAGATCGCAGCATCATCATTCGCGCTATCCGGGATTACCTGCGCGACGACATCAGCGAGGTGCTGATCGACGACGAGACCTTGTACAAAAAGGCGCAGGAGTTCACCCAACAAGTCATGCCACAAAGTCTGGCAAAGCTCAAGTTATATCAGAATCACGTACCTCTATTCACCCGTTTTCAGATTGAAAGCCAGATCGAATCTGCGTTTGACCGAGGAGTTAGCTTGCCGTCCGGTGGTTCGATCGTGGTGGCCGCCACAGAGGCGCTCACAACGATTGACATCAATTCTGCTCGGGCGACACGTGGCAGCGATATAGAGGAAACCGCACTCAATACCAATCTTGAAGCCGCCGATGAGATCGCACGCCAACTCCGTTTGAGGGATCTCGGGGGGCTCATCGTCATCGACTTTATCGATATGCTCAGCCAGAGGAACCAACGCCTTGTTGAGAACCGCATGCGCGAAGCGCTCAAGATGGACCGGGCGCGGGTGCAAATCGGCCGCATCTCACGATTTGGCCTGCTCGAGATGTCGCGCCAACGGCTGCGGCCTTCCCTGGTGGAGGCGAGCCACATCGTTTGCCCGCGTTGCAACGGCCAAGGGGCGATTCGAACGGTGGAATCACTGGCGCTTTCCATCCTCCGTGTTATCGAAGAGGAGGCCATGAAAGAGGCGACTTCGAGGATCGTCGTCACCTTACCTATCGATGAGGCGACCTTCCTATTAAATGAAAAGCGTGGTGATATCGTTGGGATAGAAAAAAGGCACGGGATCCTCATCTTGCTATTGCCTGATCCCAAGCTCGAGACACCTCACTACGTCGTCAACCGCATACGGGTCTCAGAGGTGGGCACGGAGCTAGCCGCTGAGGTTAGCTATAAACTCGCGCCTTCACTACAGGCAGCGACGGGCGAAACAGCGAGCGCAGAGAAGAGATCACGCCCCGAGGAGCCAGCCGTTAAGCACCTTCCCAGAGGAAGCGCTAACCCAGCCATAATGGCGCCCTCAAAACGCCAATCCGGTTTTATAAAACGCGTGTTCTCTAGCCTCTTTGGTGGCGACCATGAGGAAGGCGGCGAAAATACCCCACCGCTGCAGTTGCCTCCAGCGACCGAGCCCACGCACATAGCCCCTTCCGCGGCAATGGAGGAAGCTATAACACCTATAACACCAGCCATCGAGCAGACTTTAGTTTCCACCCAGGGTGCTGAGCATCCACGCCAGGGCTCAGGTGAGAAACGGCCCGATCGAAGTCCTCGTAACAGACGGCCACCGGGAGGGCGTGCCAGCCGAACCCGACGAGGCGGGAGAAGCGGTTCGGGAAACAGACGCCATCAATCCCAATCCGAGTCCAGCACAAGCAACAGTTCCCTTGTCGCTTCCCGTGAAAACGGCGAAAAGCAGTTGCGCCCATCGCCCGGTGTTGCAGGGGAAGGGCTTAG
Source organism: Gammaproteobacteria bacterium (assembly GCA_050740915.1). GTDB lineage: Bacteria > Pseudomonadota > Gammaproteobacteria > JBOHHR01 > JBOHHR01 > JBOHHR01. The sequence continues at coordinate 10,138 of JBOIEG010000509.1, forward strand.
AGAATCCACCAGTCACGAGCAAAGAGAACGCTACTCCGGAAGGGCGGAATCAGCACCACCTTCTGAGCCCGCGATCCCGCACGACAACAGCCCGCACCCAATCGCGAACCCTTATAGCGCCACGGCTCCGTCATCTGAATTCGTTGTGGATGAGCCCAGACGCTCCCGAGACGACACGAGGGCCCTGCCGGCTAAGGCCATGGATGACGCATAAATAGAGGGGAGTCTGGCTTGCGCAGGCTCAACCTCACTCGTGCTCGCGAGTAGCGCAAAAGCGTATGCCGGACCATCGTTCTATGGTCAGTTGCAGATTAACCAGCGAGGGCGCTAAATAGGCGAGTTGGCCGCCGGCATCGATCGCTAAGCGCTCGAATACCTGCTCTTTAAAACGCTTGAGCTCGGGCACATCATCGCAAGCCAGCCAGCGGACAGCAGCGATAGAAAGCGATTCGAAACTGCACTCGACCTGGTATTCATGTTTCAGTCGCCAAGCCACAACCTCAAACTGCAATGGCCCGACCGCCCCCAGGATCAGACTGCTGCCGTCTAGCGGTTTGAATACCTGGGTCGTCCCTTCTTCGCTTAGCTGCAACAAACCCTTTTGCAAGGCTTTATTGCGAAGGGGGTTTTTAAGTGCGACCCGACGAAACAACTCCGGGGCAAAACAGGGTATGCCAAGAAACTTCAGCTCCTCACCCTCCGTGAAGGTATCTCCGATTTGAATCGTTCCGTGGTTATACAGTCCCACTATATCTCCTGGCCACGACTCCGTTGAATGTTCTCGGTTCCCAGCCAAAAAGGTCAAAGCGTTGGATATTCTCAGATCCCTGCGCAGGCGCGAATGGTATAGGGTCATGCCCTTAATGTAACGACCCGAACAGATCCTCAAAAAAGCAACACGATCTCTGTGTGCCGGATCCATGTTCGCTTGGATCTTGAACACAAATCCTGAGAACCTATCCTCGTGGGGGTTAACCGGGCGGCTCATCGTGTCTCTCGCCCCCGGTGCGGGGGCATTCTCTATGAAACTGTCTAGCAGTTCTCTAACCCCGAAATTATTTAGCGCGCAACCAAAAAAGACTGGCGTCAATTTCCCGTTAGAAAAGGCTTTTTTATCGAAAGCGCAGCCGGCCCCGGCCACGAGCTCGATCTCCTCGTGCAAGTTCTCGAGCGCACCTTCGAGCTTTTTCTCTAAGCACGGATTGTTCAAACCCTCGATGATCTCGCGGCTGCGGTACGCTATCACCCGGTCGTCATACATACGATAGATACCCATGAAACGCTTTCCCGAACCGATCGGCCAAGTCTGTGGGGAGCAGCGAATACGCAACTTTTGTTCGATGTCGTCCAATAAAGCCAATGGTTCACGACTATCTCGATCAAGCTTGTTGATAAAAGTCATGATCGCCGGGTTGCGAAGACGACACACCTCCATGAGTTTGATCGTGCGTTCCTCAACGCCTTTGGCCGCGTCAATGACCATCAATGCCGAATCCACGGCCGTAAGCGTGCGATAGGTGTCCTCTGAAAAGTCCTCGTGACCTGGAGTGTCCAGCAAGTTGATCACGTGCCCTCGATAAGAGAACTGCATTACGGAAGACGTAACCGAGATCCCACGCTGCTTCTCTATTTCCATCCAATCGGAGGTGGCATAGCGCGTATTCTTTCGCGCTTTGACGGTCCCAGCTACTTGAATTGCCCCGCCCAAAAGCAGCAATTTTTCCGTCAAGGTTGTCTTGCCGGCGTCGGGGTGCGAAATAATAGCGAAGGTCCGCCTTTTGGCGACCTCTGCGAGAAGTTGTTTCATTTCAGAAAAAGGTAGGAGCCTGTCGGACTTAGGGGATCGTAGTGAGGCGCATGGGAAATCGAGGGCAGTTTTTCGATCAGTTGAGGCGAATAGCGCGTTCTATTTAACGAAAATGATCGGAAAAATGGACCGATTTCCCACCGCCGTAGTAGATTCATCCTAAGTCCGACAGGCTCCTAGACCAACGCCGCCGGCGTTCCCATTTCCAACGTTACATAGGCAAGTGCGTAGTCCGCCTCGTCGGACAGACTGAGGTGGCTGGCACTGATCCGGAAACGGCCGAGTAGCTTCTCGGCGTGATTTCGGCACTGCAAGAAAGGCCGCCCTGCCCCGTCGTGATCAACGCTGATATTGCGCAACGACAACCCTTGGGCAAGCCCCGTACCCAACGCTTTCGAAAACGCCTCCTTGGCCGCGAATCGCTTGGCGAGAAACCGAGGTCGGTTTGTAGACAAAGCGAATTGCGAGTACTCCGACGCGCTCAGCACCCGTTTAGCAAATCGTTCACCATAGTGATCGAGACACCTCTGGATACGGCTGATCCGCACCAGATCGACACCCACACCGTAGATCACATCCGCGCCCCCAGCAGGAGGCGCTTCATTTCTCGCACCGCCGTCTCGATGCCAGTAACGATCGCTCGGGCGATGATCGAATGACCGATATTCAACTCCCTAAGTTGCGGAACCGCCGCAACGCGGGTGACGTTATGATAGTGTAAGCCGTGTCCCGCATTAACCTTAAGCCCAGCGGCCACTGCCTCCTTCGCCGCCAGGATGATTTCCTCCATGGCCTGATCCTGCGCGGCCCCTTGTTTGGCGTTCGCATAGCGACCCGTGTGCAGCTCTATCGTCGGCGCTTGCGCACGCACCGCGGCTTCTATCTGCCTGGGGTCCGGATCGATGAACAGCGAGACCTCGATCCCCGCGTTTGCCAGCCGCTCACAGGTTTCCTGGACCTTGGACAGGCGGCCGGCGACGTCCAGACCACCTTCCGTGGTCAACTCCTGGCGCCTTTCAGGCACGAGGCAGCAATGCTCAGGCCGCGCCTTCTCGGCAATGCGTAGCACGTCCTCGTTGATAGCCATCTCAAGATTCATTCGGGTCTGCAATAATTCGCGCAAAAGATAGACGTCCCGATCCTGAATGTGGCGTCGGTCTTCTCTTAAATGCAGGGTTATCCCATCGGCACCGGCGTGCTCTGCTAGGATCGCTGCTTGGACCGGGTCCGGATAGCGCGTACCCCGTACCTGGCGCAATGTGGCAACATGATCAACGTTAACGCCAAGCAGAATGGCTTGTGATGACTCTTGCACGGCGATAATAGCGGGTTGTTCGTGGAAGGTATATTCTAGCGCCTGCACCGCTAATCGTGGTAGTCCAAGCGTTTCTCCGTTGTCCTCACCGTATAGTAGAGCCCGTGTCCCTCCGCTTTTCCTGAAACAGTTGCCTGACCTGGAGCGGCCTCTCTCCAATCAAAGGAGCTAACAGAAAGCGCATTAGCACTTTGAGCTCCCGCAATACTAGCGGTTCGTATAATACGGACTCTCTGAGTGAGGTTAAAGTTCGACCGTGTATCCTCACAGACGGGGCGGAAACGGGTTTAGCGAGCACAGGCCCTTTGCCGCTTTGGTAATAATACACAGCGTCACCCTGTATCAATGCGCCTGTCTCGGCTTCGCGTTCCAACACCAGCCCGTAGCCCAGTTCCTCAAGCAAGCGTTTTTCGAAAAGCCTAAGCACAGGCTCCTCTTGGGCGGCCTGCCCGAGCAGCCCCAATGTTTGCCCATAGGCGACAAACAATTCAGGGTGAGGATCGTGGCGCAACAATAAGCGCATCAGAAGCTCGTTTAAATACATCCCGCTGAGGAGCTTGCGTCCCATAAGCTGGATCCCAGGACCACATTCTTCCGCGGAGGTTAAGGTCATAAGATCGCCACGACCCACCCATCCCACCTGCAGTGGCCGAAAGGCTTGCAACGGGCCGAATCGCGGCGTCCGACGTCGTCTCGCACCTCTCGCCACCAGCGCAACGCGGCCGTATGCAAGCGAGAAAATTTCGAGCAGCAAACTCGTTTCGCGATAATCCCGCCGGTGCAAAACATAGCCCCGGTTTGCCTCTACCCGCATCGATGAAGATCTGGGTTAGGCGTCTGCCAGACGCCGCTCCCTGATCAGGCTCGGCGGCGGGGCCGTACAACCCAATTGCCGGGAAAGTAAAATATCTTCGGAGCACTTATCAGCTACTTTAACCCAAGTTTGCAGATACACCCGCAGGCCTAGCGTACGTTCCAGATCCCGACGCGCCGCTATACCCACCTGTTTGATAAGCGCCCCCTGGTTCCCAATCACGATCCGTTTCTGTCCCTTGGTTTCAACCCAGATCGTGGCGATGATGTGGACACTTTCCCTCCTTTTTTTGTATCCCTCCACCACCACACCGAGGCGGTAGGGGATCTCCTGCCCTAGGAGACGTATCAGTTTTTCACGCACGATCTCGCCAGCCAGAAACCTGTCACTGCAATTCCTTACCTGATTATCGGAGAACCACCGCTCTGCAAACGGAAGATGTTTGAACACGCAGTCCTCGAATCGGACCATATCTGTCCTCTTGCGTGCACTGAGCGGCACGACTTCAGTGTAGGCGCGATAATTACTCACCCGCGCCATAAACGGAAGCAACCGCTGTTTATCCTCAACCCTGTCGACTTTGTTAATCACCAGTACAACCGGGACGGCGACTCCCTTGAGTTGCCGCAAGATAAACTCATCCGCCTCCCTCCAATGCAGTGCCTCGATGAGAAAGGCGACCAAATCCACATCAGCGAGGACCGCTGCGGCTTGTTGGTTAAGATAAGAATCGAGCGCACTGCGTGCCCTCACCCCCATGCCCGGTGTATCGATAAATACCGCTTGTGACATGCCTCGGGTTTTGATCCCAAGGATCTGGTGCCGCGTTGTCTGCGGTTTGCGCGAGGTAATGCTGAGCTTCTGACCGAGAACCTGGTTGAGCAGGGTCGACTTGCCCACGTTGGGTTGTCCAACGAGAGCCACTGTACCGCAATGTCCCAGCAATGGGCTAACCTACGATCAATGGCACGATCGGAGCCGGTATAGCTATTTAATCCGTTGCGCTTGACCGAGGGAGGCTGTTCTTGCGAACAAGACTTCCAACGCTTTGCTGGCAGCGGTTTGTTCGGCTCCACGGCGGCTTGTACCCTGTCCTTCGATCGCATCGGGGATCCCGCGTCCCGCGCAGCGCACGGTAAACAGTCGCTCATGCGGTTCGCCTTCGGTTGACGTCACCTCGTAAGTGGGAAGGGGAAACCCTTTTGCCTGCAGCAACTCCTGCAATTGGGTTTTGGGGTCTTTCTTGACCGCCAGAGATAGCGATCCCAAGGTGGGCTCGAATAAGTCGCAAACAACGGATCGAGCGACTTTGAAACCTGCGTCCTCATAGACCGCGCCGATAACTGCTTCCAGCGCGTTGGCGAGAATAGACAGACGCTTCCCCCCACCGCTTTTTATCTCGCCCTCGCCTAGATGCAAACATTCCCCTAGCTCTACGGCTTCGGCCAATTTCGCCAAGGCTTCCTTGCTAACGAGCGACGCTCTAAGGCGCGTGAGATGCCCCTCGTCAGCGTCCGTGAACCGCTGATACAGCGCTTCCGCAATTATCGACCCCAACATCGCATCGCCTAGAAATTCCAGGCGTTCGTTATTTTTGCCCGCCGCGCTTCTATGTGTTAAGGCCTGCTCCAGCAGTGCTGGATCCTTAAACGTATAGTTGAGGGCGCGATAGAACCGTTGCGATGATTCACTCAAGGCCGCTTCCACTTTCCCTAATCGCGACCGCTTTGCCGAATTTTAACACCAGATCCAGATCGCCAAAAAGTGGGCCTCGGCCCTCGTACTGCATATGCAAGGTGCGCTCTTTTTTTCCTTTCTCTTTTTCGACCTTAAAGTGCTTTTTGATATTGCGCTCATCAAAGCGGCGTACTTCCTGTACCTCAAAGTTACGCATCAACAGATTCTTAATATCGTCCGCATTCTTCATAGCAATATCCGGCATCGTGGCAACCGTTTTTAGCGAAGCGTTGACCCTGAATGCTTCGTTATACAACGGGAACAGCTTGAGGACAACCAACGCAATGAAGCCTACCAGTGCACAGATCAAGAAAAAACTGATCAACGTCAAACCCTGCTGTTTATATGAGTTGACCATATCGCTACCCTCTTACTTAGTGAATTCTCTCGCCGATGCGGCGCCAATCGATGCCGCCGTTCTTGCTGTCCCAATTCATCCAGATCAGGAACGCCTTGCCGATAAGGTTTTCATCGGGCACCATACCCCAGTATCGGCTGTCCTTGCTGTTATCCCGATTGTCGCCGAGCACAAAATACTGGTCTTCGGGAACCACAACTTCGACGTCCAGAGACGGGTACTCGGGCATTACCAGGATGGTGTGCTCAACCTCATCGAGTTGCTCACCACGCATTAAAGCCCCGGTCATCATGATCCCAGCGCCAACCCCCGCGTAAGTCCTGATCTCTTGTTGCGGCATCGGCTGGTCATTGATGAAGAGCATTCTATCATTATAGGCGATATGATCGCCCGGCAAGCCTACAACCCTTTTGATATAGGGCGTGGTCGGATCTTCAGGATAGCGGAAGACGACTACATCACCCCGTTTAGGGGAGCTAATATTCGTTATTTTCGTGTTGAGCACGGGTAGGCGAATACCGTAGCTATATTTATTGACCAGAATAAAGTCACCAATCAACAGGGTCGGCATCATCGATGCCGAGGGGATGCGAAACGGTTCTACGAGAAACGAGCGCAGCAACAGAACGATAAGAAAAATGGGAAAAAACGAGCGCGCATACTCGACGATAATCGGCGCTTTTTGCCCCTGTTCGATCTCCTCGCTCGCAGATTTCGGCCCTGATAGCGCGAGCTTTATTTTTCGCTTTTTCGATAAAAACACCGAGTCACTCAGCGTAATAGCGCCGCTGATCGCGGTCAGTGCCACCAGGATGGTTGCAAAATCCACATTCATTTTTCTCTACCCACGGTTAGCACGGCCATAAAAGCCTCTTGTGGGATCTCCACGGACCCAAATTGTTTCATCCGCCTTTTTCCGGCTTTCTGTTTCTCTAAGAGTTTGCGTTTGCGCGTGATGTCTCCCCCGTAACACTTGGCCGTGACGTTTTTTCGTATAGCTTTCACAGTTTCCCTTGCCACTACCTTAGAGCCTATAGCAGCTTGAATCGCCACTTCGAACATCTGTCGAGGAATGATTTCCTTCATCTTTGCGGCTAACTCACGTCCTCGTCGCGGTGCCTGTGTGCGGTGTACGATGCTGGACATGGCATCGATCCGCTCACCGTTTATTAAAACATCCAATCTAACGAGATCAGCCTGCTGATAACGAACAAAATTATAATCCATTGACGCATAACCGCGGCTCAGCGATTTCAAACGGTCGAAGAAATCCGACACCATTTCGCTCATCGGCAACTCATAACTAACAGCGACATGAGCTGCGGAATAGCGCATTTTTCGCTGTACTCCGCGTTTTTCTACACAGAGGTTAATCACACCTCCGAGGTAGTCTTGAGGAACTAGAATATCGGCCTGAATGATGGGTTCGCGGATTTCTTGGATTTCATTCGCAGGCGGCAGTTTGGCGGGATTGTCGACCCGAAGCACTGCACCGATCGTTGACTGCATTTCGTAAACGACGGTGGGCGCCGTGGTCAACAACTCGAGGTCGTACTCCCTCTCCAAGCGTTCTTGCACGATCTCCATGTGCAGCATGCCTAAAAATCCGCAGCGAAACCCGAACCCTAGAGCCTGGGAGGTTTCCGGTTCGTACTGCAGGGAAGAATCATTGAGACGCAGCTTCCCCAAGGCTTCGCGCAGGTCCTCGTATTGCCCCGAAAGCACCGGGAACAAGCCGGCGAACACATTCGGTTTGACTTGCTTAAATCCCGGCAGCGCCCGTGCGGCTGGGCGTTTAGCCTCCGTCAGCGTATCCCCCACCGGGGCTCCGTCGATATCCTTGATACCCGCGATGACGTAACCAACGTCACCCGCGCGCAACTGCTCACGCGGTTGCGGTTTGGGCGTCGATATTCCAACGATATCGGTGCGAAAGATACGCTCAGAGGACATAACGCATATGGCCATTCCGGTCTTCAAGCAGCCGTCGAACACTCGCACTAGCGACACGACACCCAGATAGTTATCAAACCAGGAATCTACGATAAGCGCTCTCAAGGGGGCGCGTGGGTCCCCTGAGGGAGGTGGGATCCGGTGCACGATGGTCTCCAGAAGCGCTTTGACGCCGTGACCCGTTTTAGCGCTAACCTGCAGTGCGCCCTGGGCCTCTATTCCAATGATTTCTTCTATCTCGCGTATAACCCGTAGCGGGTCTGCCATTGAGAGATCGATCTTGTTTAGCACAGGGATCACTACCAGCCCCTGGTCAACCGCCAGGTGACAGTTGGCGACGCTCTGGGCTTCCACACCTTGCACGGCGTCGACAACCAAAATCGCTCCTTCACACGCGGCGAGCGAACGGGAAACTTCGTACGAAAAATCCACATGGCCTGGCGTATCGATAAAATTCAGCCGATACGCCTGACCAGCGCTTGCTTTATATTGCAAGCTTACGCTTTGCGCTTTGATCGTTATCCCTCGCTCCCGTTCGAGATCCATGGAGTCCAAGACCTGCTCCTCCATCTCACGAGCGCTGAGGCCACCACATAGTTCGATGATCCGATCGGCAAGCGTAGACTTGCCATGGTCGATATGGGCGATAATGGAAAAATTCCGAATATGCTCCATAGGAAGTCGATTTGCGCAACATGCAACAGGGTGTTTTCCTTACCGCCAGTCATCTGGGTCGTGCGCAAGCATAGAGGAGTGCCCACAACAGCCCCGAGTTTTCTCTCCCCAGCTTTTGCCCACCGCCAGGCTAGGTTTCGAGCGCGATGTTCGGCCTGGCTTGCTCCGAGCGTCGACAGCAAAAATCTAGCGGGGCGGGCGCTCTTGTCTTGTTTTTCAAGCGAATGACGGATTCTGACGCTTCGCGTGGCCGCCAGGGTGATCTCCGCCAAGAGAGCCACTCCTTATTCTGAAATTTTTAGGGCCAGGAAAACGGGGCCTCCTTTGCGTTGAATCAGCAGCGGTACCGCCTTTGCTTCGGGTATTTGAGCGACCAATTCTTTAAGGTGCTTTGAGTCTTTTACCTTTTTGCTGTCGATTTGAAGTATTACGTCCCCTTCTAGGACCCCCGCTTTTTGCGCCGGACCCTCTTCCACTTCTTGCACAAGAACGCCGTGATCATCCAAGTTAAGCTTTTCTCTTTGCTCTTTGGTTAGGTCTCCGAGCACTAGTTTTAGCCGCTTTTCCCTTGTCGTGCCCGGTTTCTCGGTTGCCGCCAGGTCAATTTCTTCTTCTGGAGGCAGTTCGCCGATGGTCACCTCCAGGGTTCGTGTGGTCCCCTCTCGGATGATCTTCACCGGCGTCTTCTTGCCCACCGCCGTGCTCCCTACCATGGGAGGAAGGTCCGATGACAAGTCGATCGGATCACCGTCGAATTCTATGACGACGTCTCCGGTCCTAAAACCCGCTTTGCTCGCGGGACTATTCGGGAGGACCTCGGCGACCAATGCCCCTCGGGGCTTACCCATCCGAAAAGACTCGGCAAGCTCCTTGGTGACATCCTGTATCAGCACCCCTAACCATCCACGGACAACGCTGCCTTTAGCGCGTAATTGTTGGTAAACATTCATCACCACATCGATCGGTATCGCGAAAGATAACCCCATAAAACCGCCGGTACGGCTGTATATTTGCGAGTTGACTCCAATGACCTCCCCCTCGAGATTAAAGAGCGGCCCGCCGGAGTTGCCCGGGTTGATCGCGACATCGGTCTGGATGAAGGGTACGTAATTCTCATTCGGCAAGCTGCGCCCTATAGCGCTGACGATGCCCGCCGTAACCGAGTAATCAAAACCAAAGGGCGATCCTATTGCCAACACCCATTCTCCCACTTTCAAGTTTGCCGAGCGCCCTATTCTCGCCACCGGAAGATCCTTCGCGTCTATCTTCAAAACCGCTAGGTCGCTGCGCTCGTCGGTACCGATCACTTTGCCCACATACTCCCGGCGGTCACTCATGCGCACCAGAATTTCATCAGCCTCCTTAACGACATGGTAATTCGAAATAACGTAACCGTCCTGGGAGATGATAAATCCGGAGCCGAGTGATGTCTGAGGCGTGAAACCCTGTGGGCCTTCCTCTTCGAAAAATCGACGAAAAAAATCATTGAACGGGCTGTCTTCTGGCAAATCTGGGATCTTGAACTCCTTGGGCAAGCGATCCTTTTTGCCCGAACGCTTGACCGTCGTGCCTATATTGACCACAGACGCCCGGTTCTCCGCCGCTAACTCGGTAAAATCAGGCAGTTCACGCCCAAACCCATAGGCGCTGCGACCCGCAAAAACCAACATCAGAATGAGCATAAAAGCTGCCTTCACGTACGGATTGTTCAACGCAGTACCTCTAAGATTTATCGCTGAAAAAGCTACCCCGCCCTCATCCGCAATGGGGTGTACACGGCACAGCGGGATCGCTCGCTTAAAAATTAATCTTATTTGCCGGCAATCGAGCCCGCAACGCGGCGAACGGTCACGGCCGGCAACTCACCGACGACCGTGACTTGGTAACCATCAGCCATCCACGTATACGTGTTGACTGCCCCTAAAGAAGTCTGACCTTCGACACCATCCGGATCCGGAGCCACCAGTTTTTCCACGAATACCGATAAGGTCGCCAGGCCATCGGAAAAAAACAGATGATCGACGGCCGGCCGACTCGTGGTTAGGGCTTGTTCTTCATAGCCTCGCATCGCAAAACCGTCCGGTAACCAATTCACGGTCCATTTAGAATTAGAGCCCTCGGCTACTTCGTTTCCATCGGGCTCATTTCGGTACCAAGTATACCCCTCTCCGGCAAGTTTCGGTGTCAGCAGGGAGTCCGGAATGAACTCACGTAGCTTAATGCTGGTGAAAAGCACTTCTTCCAGAAGTTCCCCCTGCGCATCCAGGATATGCGACTTTAGTAGCAAATAGGAAGCGGCGTCTATCCACAGCTTGTGTTCGTAACGGTCCGGATCCTTTGGCTGGATGCGCACCACCCATGCCTCCCTACCGGCCACGCGGTCTTTTCCTAATACACTAAAAGAATAGCGGTTCTCGATCTGTTCAATGGGCTTTGGAAGGGGGGCGGGGAAAATTTCCGATGGGCGGCTTTTGATCACCATCACCGCCCGGTTATCGGGGAAAATACATGTCGTTTGCCGCTCGTCCCGAACAAGCTCTCGCGCTGGTCCGCTAAGCGATGTCAGCCGCTCTCGCTCCCGACCTTTATCGGCCTTATGCAGGACCCGCATGCTGTGGAGGTTCTTTCCCCGGTGATAAACCAATATGCCTTCAAAGCTTAAGCTCTTTCGAGCCTCCGACATGCGGTCGATGATCCCACGGGCTTCCCCTGTTGAGTCGGCTGCATACCCGGCAAGAGAAACCTCGAGAGCGAGCGCGACGGCGAAAACCCGAATGGGAAATTGCGCCCTCACTGAAGAAATCGTCTAAACCTCATCTCTTGCCGCCAAACGGCGCGAGCTACCCGAAGCCGCACAACGAAGCGCAAGACCATCGAGCACATAGTCGAGCGCCGCGCGAGCACACCACAAAGTGCATAGGCCGCGACCGTTTTGCATCATTCTGCTAACGCCCCGCTTGATACTCGACCACCCGCGCATAAGGCGCCACACCCTGCACGGTAAAGCTATCAAGGTATTGGTTGTGTTTTACTAAGTAACTGTTTAGGCGGGATTCACTGGCGAAGCTCGGCGAGGTAGCTTGCCTTTGCAGCGGCTGCTGCCGGGTGGACCGCGCTTGTGCTGAGGATAGGCGCCGCGTCTCTTGAGAGATTTGCATCCCTTCGCCGGCAGACAAATCGGGTTTTTCCAGGACCTGCTGCTTATCGACTTCACTGACAAAAAGCGCAAAGGCACAAACGGAGGCGGCGATTGCCCCGCCCACGAGCCATTTCTTTTTCCCGATAGGCTTTCGGCTTGAGAGCAACCAAAAAGGCTCCTTCTCCACGGCTTTCATGACACGCGAGACGAAATCTGGCCGCCACTGCTCGGGGACCGCGTTGCGCACCGCATCCCCGATAAGGTAGAAGCGTCCGACCATTTTCCGTACGGACACATCTCGTCCCATGTAAGCGATTAGCGTAGCGGCTTCCGACTCCGGCAACTCGCCGTCAATAAGCGCCGAAAATCGCTCAAATTTATTGTCACTCATGGTTAGATTTCACTCCAGCAAGGGTTTTAAACGCTTATCGATCGCCTCACGGGCACGGAAAATACGGGACCTCACGGTACCAATGGGACAACTCATCACCTGAGCTATCTCCTCGTAGCTGAGCCCCTCGACTTCACGCAAATTAATTGCAGTCCGAAGATCCTCCGGTAAGGCCTCGATCGCCTCCACGATCGTCTTTCGGATCTCCTCGGTCAATAAGAGGTTTTCCGGAGTCGCCGGGTCCTTTAGAATAGACTCCAACTCGGGGGCTTCGCCATCGGCCGCCTCAAACTCTATTTCCGCTGGCCGCCGAGACATCATGACCAAATAGTTCTTGGCCGTATTGATGGCGATGCGGTATAGCCAGGTGTAAAACGCGCTTTCGCCCCGAAATTTGGGTATCGCCCGATAAGCTTTTAGGAATGCCTCTTGAGCCACGTCTAAGGCGTCGCTGGGGTCGCGGACATAGCGGGACACAAGCTTGACAATGCGATGCTGGTACTTGAGCACCAACAGATCGAATGCCGCCTTGTCTCCACGCTTGACCCTCTCGACCAGATGGATATCTGCGCCGTCGTCGCCCATCCGGGCTTACCCCTTGTATTATTATCGCGGCGCCTCATCCCCATGCTTAAACGACCACCAATCTCGGATATAGTTCGTTTGCAGGTGTCAGCTACGGTGCTGCCGCACACACCGGGGGGAGCCACAGACCTTCAGAAGAACCCAAGTATAACAGCTAAACCACGGTGTCTGATCCATACGACTTCGACGTTTTGATCATCGGCAGCGGAGCGGCGGGGCTAAGCCTCGCCTTGGAACTTTCGCCGAGCGCGGGGATCGGGGTGTTGTCTAAAACAATGCTAAATGCGGGAGCGACCTATTACGCCCAGGGCGGCATCTCAGCCGTATTGGATGCCTACGATTCTATTGACGCCCACGTGCAGGACACTCTAAACGTAGGCGCCGGTTTATGCGATCGAAAGGTGGTGCAATATGTGGCCTCACAGGGGCGTGCCCGCGTACAGTGGCTTGTCCGCCAGGGTGTTGACTTCACCCGCCATACCACGCCCGACGGACGTAGCGACTACCACTTGACCCAAGAAGGCGGACATAGCCACCGGCGGGTGCTACATGTTGCCGATGCCACAGGACAAGCGGTACAAACCGTACTGGAAAGCCGCGCGCGCGAACAGCGCAACATCGCTTTATTTGAAAATCATATTGCCCTAGACCTGGTTACGGGGAGGAAGCTCGGCCTAAACACGGACCGATGTTTGGGCGCTTATGTGTTAGACAAACGCAGCGGCCACGTGCGCACGTTTCGCGCGCGTTGCACCGTGCTGGCCACAGGCGGCTCCGGAAAAGTCTACCTCTATACCAGCAACCCGGACGTGGCCACGGGGGATGGCATTGCGATGGCGTGGCGCGCCGGCTGCGACGTCGCCAACATGGAGTTCATGCAATTTCACCCCACCTGCCTTTATCATACGAACGCAAAATCCTTTCTCATCACCGAGGCGATCCGAGGCGAGGGTGGAAAGCTCCTGCTCCCCGATGGCACGCCATTCATGCACAAGTTCGATCCGCGCGGGGAACTGGCCCCGCGGGACATCGTCGCTCGCGCCATCGATCATGAGATGAAGCGCACCGGCAGCGATTGTGTCTTTCTCGATATCAGTCATCGACCCCGCGAGTTCACCGAAACTCATTTCCCAACAGTAACCGCCATATGCCGCAAACACGACATCGATCCCGCCACAGGACCCATCCCTGTGGTACCCGCGGCTCATTACACTTGCGGGGGTGTGTCAACCGATCAATGGGGCCGTACGTCAATTCCGGGGCTCTACGCCATTGGCGAGGTCGCATGCACCGGTCTTCACGGCGCTAATCGGATGGCTAGCAACTCTTTGCTAGAATGCCTTGTGTTTGCCCACGCGGCGAGCCATGACATTCGCACGAGGCTGCTCGGTGCCTGTGCTTTCGCGGCCATCCCCGATTGGGACGAGAGCCAAGTCACCGATTCGGATGAAGAAGTCGTGGTCTCCCACAACTGGGAAGAATTGCGGCGCTTTATGTGGGACTATGTTGGCATCGTCCGGACCACCAAGCGGCTGCAACGCGCGATGAACCGGGTGCGGTTGCTGCAGTCGGAAATAGCCGAGTACTATGGCAACTTCCGGGTTTCCAACGATCTGATTGAACTGCGCAACCTCGTGCTGGTCGCCGAATTGATCATTCGTTCGGCCTTGGCGCGCAAGGAAAGCCGGGGCTTGCACTATATTCTGGATTTTCCACGCCCAGACAACACTCGCCCTGCGCAGGACACCGTATTAACGCTCGCCAGCGCTCGATGAGCGCTCGCTCCAGCGTGGCCCAAAACGAGTGTCCGACAGGGTATTGCCCCCCTACAGACTTGCTCAAGGACAGAGTGATCCTGATCACCGGCGCAGGAGGCGGGATCGGGGGCGCCCTGGCTCAAGCCTGCGCGGCACATGGCGCAACGACGGTGCTGCTGGGAAAAACCATAGCCAGGCTGGAGCGCACCTACGACGAAATCGAAGCTCAAGGCCACCCCTGCCCGGCCTTATACCCGCTCGACTTGGAGAAGGCATTTGAAAGAGATTTCGAGGCGCTTGCCCAAACCATCGACACGGCGTTCGGCCGTCTCGACGCGGTGGTCCATAACGCCGCTGTCTTAGGCGAGCTTTGCCCCCTCACGCATTATGATTTGCGGATCTGGGGAAGGGTCATGCAGGTCAATTTGCACGCCCCCTTGTTGCTAACCCGCGCTTGCTTAAACTTGCTAAAGGAGGCGCAGGATGCCTCGATCGTATTTACCAGCGACACGGTCGGACGCAGCGCCCGTGCTTATTGGGGCGCATACGCCGTGTCCAAATTCGCGCTGGAAGGTATGATGCAGGTTTTCGCCGACGAACTGGAACGTAACACCCGCATCCGGGTCAACTCAATCGATCCCGGACCGGCAAAAACACGGCTGCGGGCGGCTGCCTATCCCGCGGAGGACCCAGCCGTTTGGCCGAAGCCTGAGGACGTGGTGCTTCCCTATCTTTTCTTGCTCGGTCCAGATAGCCAACATATCAACGGCTGCGCTTTGCGTGCCAAATCGGGGCCTAAAGCTCGCTTACCCGCAGCGCAAGAAAAGCGATAGTGGGAAAACACCCCTTGTCGGGTGGAGCTGACGGGATTGCGCCCCTCACGCCCTCAGGACCGGCAGGCTACGCCCGCCGGGGTGGCCGCTCAAGCACCGCTTAAGCCTGACCATCGCCCGGTCCGGCACCCTTCAACGCAGTGCCGAGCTTTTGTTCCAGCACGATCTGCAGCCGCGAATATATGCGCAGGAAGGCGCGGTGCAGCCACCACACCAACAGCGCGAACAGGACGATCAGCGCGATCAGGATTTCTCGTGGCGGAAGGACGGTGGCGGTTAAGACCAGGGTGAACAGGCCAAAGAGGGCAAGCGCGGCCATGGGGATGCCTTGGGCCACCAGTGCGCGCACCGTTGGGGTGAGCTCTCCGGAAAGTCGGCCCGGCAGGCTTAATTCGGCCAGCACCATGCTGATGGCCTGCAGCTTGCGATAAGTGGCGATAAACAAAGGAAGGCTGATGAGAACTGCTGCGGACCAAAGCAGGGTATTGCGCATTTGAGGGGACAGATCGGACGCCAGCGGGAGCGGCAACATGGGGAGCTTGGCTAAATAGGCGAAGCCCAGAAACAACGCCACGATCAGGGTCAGATTGATGATCACGATCCAAACACTGCGGTGGAGCATGGCTCTCACCGGACCTTTGGGGCCCGCTGCGACTAGCGATCCAGCCCAGCGCGTGTACAGGCTGGAGAACTCCTTGACGTTTCGAGGAAGAAGGCGGGTCAAGCCGTCGGCGATGCGGTCCGAGCTGCGGATAAGATAGGGCGTGAGGAAAGTTGTGATGACCGCGACCGCGACTGCGATCGGATAAAGGAATTCGCTGATCACACCGAGACTGAGTCCAAGGGCGGCGATGATGAAGGAAAACTCACCGATCTGCGCCAGGCCCATGCCCGCGCGCAGCGCCGTGTGGCCACTGTGCCCGGCGAGGAATACGCCCAGCCAACGGGTGGCGATCTTGCCGAGTACCACCCCGGCAGTGATCACCGTGATGGGCACGGCGTAGTCGATCAGCAGGCGCGGCTCGATGAGCATGCCGACGGTGACGAAGAAGATCGCGCTGAACAGATCGCGCACGGGCTCCACCAGACGCTCCACTCGCGGCAGCGCTTTCGCTTCGGCGATCAGCGCGCCCATCAGGAAGGCGCCTAGCGCAATGCTGTAGTCCAGTTTCGCGACCAACAGGCAGGATCCGAAGCACAGCCCGAGCGCGGTCACGAGCAGCATCTCGCTGCTGTTAAAGCGCGCCACATAGTCGACCAGGCGCGGAACGGTCAGCAGACCGATCATGACTGCGGCGACCAGAAAAACGCCCAGGTGTCCGATCGCGGTGAGTGCCGCCAGCGGCTCTAACACGCCGCTGCGGGCAAGGCCTGAGAGCAGAGCGATGATGCCGATCGCGAGGATGTCCTCCACGATCAGGATCCCCATGATCAGATGAGCGAAGGGTTCCTGCTTGCGCTTAAGTTCCTCCAGCGTCTTGACGACGATGGTGGTGGATGAGATTGAGAGCATAGCGCCTAAGAAAATCGAATCCATGCTGCTCCAGCCGAACAATAGGCCGATCTCGTAACCGACCCACAGCATCAGCACGATCTCGGTCAGCGCCCCAATCAGGGCGGCGATGCCTACTGCGCGAAGTTTTTTAAGGCTGAATTCGAGTCCGAGAGAGAAGAGCAGAAATACCAGGCCCAGGTCCGCCAGGATGCGGATGGTTTCTTCATCCCTAACCAGAGGAAACGGAGGCGTGTGGGGGCCGATAATAAAGCCAGCGAGCAGGTAACCGAGCACCACGGGTTGGTGCAGCCGGTGGAATACCACGGTCACCACCCCGGCGACGAGAAGCACCGCGGCAAGATCCTGGATGAATGCAATACCGTGCATGCAGCAAGGATACCGGAGCGAGCGAATGCAGATTAGAGGTCAATGAAAAAATGATCGGGCGAGTTGCGCTCGCTGCGCTGTACTCAGCACCACCTTTCGTTGCCTTGACCTTAAGGTTGGTTGAGCCACTAATTAGTCCCGCTTAAGCCACGCACGTCCAATTTGTCGCGCATCCAATCCCCTGCCAGATTGGCCGCGAGCACCACCAGCATCATGGCTATGCCCGGTGCGATTACCATATGAGGCGCCACCAGCATGTATCGTGTTCCATCCCGTATCATGCCGCCCCAGGAGGGGGCCGGTGGCTGTACCCCGAGACCTAAGAACGAGAGCCCGGCCTCGGCGACGACCACGCCGGCGATACCAAACGTCGCCTCGATGATGAGCGGGGCGCTTATCAGCGGCAAAACATGCCGATAGAGGGTCACCCAGGAGGAAACCCCCAGGCTCTGTGCGGCTTGTACGTGTTCGCGCTCTTTGACGGACAAGGTCTGGGCGCGCGCCAACCTGGCGAAACTGACCCAGCCCACGGCGGCGAGGGCGACCACCACGTTATCCACACCCGGCCCGAGCAATCCGGCCAGCGCGATGGCCAAGAGCATGCCTGGGAACGCTAGGAAGACGTCGATAAGGCGCACGATCAACAGATCCCACCACCCCCCAAGCCACGCACTGAGGATCCCAACGGCGGTCCCGAAACCCGCGGTGACTGTGACCACGGCGAACGCCACCACCAACGAGGTCCGTGCTCCCATCAGCAATCGATCGGCAATGGAGCGACCGTAATCGTCAAACCCCAACCAATCATGGCCGGTGGGCGGCAGCAAGATTTGGCTTAGAAGCATCTCGTTGGGTTCGAGCGGAAACCAGGATCCGAGCAAGGCAAGCGCCCCCCAGGACACAAGGATCGCGCTTGAAAACATAAGCTTAGCATTCACTTCGCGAACCGAATGCGCGGATCCAACAGCGCGTAGACTAGGTCAGTGGCGGTGTTGATGGCGACGTAGATCACGCTGATCAGCAAGACGCAGCCCTGCACCACCGGATAATCACGGCGCAGAATGGCCTCTATCATCAGGCTACCGATCCCAGGCCAATCGAACACGGTCTCGGTGATCACGGCACCGCCCAGCACAGCGCCTAACTGCAGTCCCAGCACGGTGATCACCGTCAGACCCGCGTTTGCCGCGGCATGGCGCAGCAGCACAACGCGAGGCGCAAGCCCCTTGGCACGGGCGGTGCGAATGTAATCCTCCGCCAACACCTCCAGCAGCGCCGAGCGGATGTTTCTGGACAATACCGCGGCCAAACCCGTACCCAATGTGATCGCCGGTAGAATGATCGACGCGGGGCTTTCGGCACCGCTGACCGGCAGCCAACCTAAGGACAGAGAAAACATCAGGATCAACATCGGTCCCAACCAAAAGTTGGGAATGGAAACGCCCAGCAGGGCAAGGCCCATAGCTCCTTGGTCCCACAGCGTGTCCTTGCGCAACGCAGCCACGACTCCGGTCGGCACCGCTACCGCCACGGCCACGCCCAAAGCGGCCAGGGCTAAAAAACCGGTCGCTCCGATCCGTTCCGCGATGATCGCCGCGACGGGCTGCTGGGAAAACAGCGACGTTCCTAAATCCAGCTTCAGCAATCCCGCGACATAGGCCAACCACTGGTGGCCGAGTGGTTGATCTAAACCGAGCGACTGGCGCAACTGTTCGCGCTCAGCCGCCGTGGCCGATTCGCCCAACAGCACCTCCACCGGATCGCCGGGGATAAGATGGGTAAGGAAGAAGACGGCGCATATGACGCCCAATACCACCAGTGCAGCGCTTCCGGCGCGCGCGAGTAAGCCAGAAATCATGGGCAAGATTATGGGCTAAGCCGAGGATCGCAGCAAAGCACGCGCCGTTGCAGACCCCGTTGCGCATCACCCGGTTTTCCGTTACAAAGCTAACAATCGGGATAGGGGGAAGCCTCACGGCTTCGCCCCTCCCACACCACCAGGCATACGGGTCCGTACCATGGCGGTTCGATACAGTTAAATAGAATAACGAGGGTCTAAACGCGGAAGACCCATGGCGTCGAAATAACGAGTGTTGAGCGCGATCCGAACACCGGGCGTATGACTTAACCGCCAGGGGCCTTTAGGACTCCAAGCGGTGGTGTGCGCCAGCTCGGCATCAACGCCCAAGCGAATCAGCTCGGCTTTGCGTCGCTGGTACACCTTCCACTGCTTCCATTGCACGCAACGAAGCCGCCGCCGAATCCAGCCATCAAGGTCACGCAGTACCGAGGGTGTTTCACAATAACCGAAATACCCCCGCCAACCCCTCAAGTAAGTGGAGAGCCGGCGAACCCGCTCCTCCAAACTAATACCCCAGTTGCGCCGGGTTAGCCGACGGACCTGGACTCTAAAACGCTTGAGGGACTCCGGGGCAATCTTGCGACGATTGTGTCCTTCCGGTAAGCCTGCATGAATTCCGCTGAGGTTCTTGATATCGTCAGTTGCCGCTTTAGGAGTGCAGGAAGGACAGCTGATGGTAGCCGCAAAGATACGGGCGGGTACACCCGCA
>JBOIEG010000510.1:0-1909 GCA_050740915.1 Gammaproteobacteria bacterium
GCGGGAAGACTTCGATGTGGCCGCGGACGTGTGGAGCGTGACCAGCTTCAACGAGCTACGGCGAGAAGGGTTGGGCTGCGAGCGTTGGAATATGTTGCACCCGCAGAGCCGCCCGCGCAAGAGTCACGTACAGTCCTGCCTGGAAGGGCGAACAGGACCGGTGGTCGCCGCAAGCGACTACATGAAAGCCTACGCCGACCAAATCCGTGCCTTTGTTCCGAGCACCTACAAAGTGCTGGGGACCGACGGCTATGGCCGTAGCGACACGCGCCAGAAGCTGCGCTGGTTTTTTGAAGTCAACCGGCACTACATCGCGGTCGCCGCACTCAAAGCCCTGAGCGAACAAGAGGCCGTGCCCGCAAAGCGCGTGCAACAGGCGATAAAAAAATACCGTTTGGATCCCGAAAAGCCCAACCCCGTGAACACCTAGGACATGTAACGCACATGGCGAGTGAACGCGAAATCCGCTTACCAGACATCGGCGGTTTTGAGGCCGTGGACGTGGTCGAGGTCTTGGTAAAGCCGGGGGATAGGATCAAGGCGGAGGATCCGGTGCTCACACTAGAGAGCGACAAGGCGACGATGGAGGTGCCTTCCCCGAGTGGGGGCGTGGTCAAACGGCTTTTAACCAAGGTGGGTGACAAGGTATCCGAAGGTTCTCCTCTTTTTATTTTAGAGCCGGAAAAGGCGCTTGCAGCCCCTGAGCCGGTCGAGGCGTCACGGGAAGAAGAAAAGGAAGGGGTATCAGCCATGCCGATGCCCTCCCAAGCCCCAGCGCGTTTGCAACCAACCCAGCCACCACCCAGCTTGCCACCCCAGGACCTTGTCCCCGATGCCGCCCGTTCACACGCCAGCCCTTCCGTGCGCAAGCTGGCGCGCGAGCTGGGGGTCGATCTCGCGATGATTCAGGGCAGCGCCCGCAAGGGTCGGATCCTTAGAGAAGATGTCAAAGCGTTCGCCAAGTCCGTGCTTTCAGGAACAAGGCTCGCCCCAGGCACGGGAACATCGTCGCCCGACCCGCCTTCAGTCGATTTCTCGAAGTTTGGGGATATCGAGCTCGCACCGCTCAGCAGAATCAAGCGCATTGCGGGGGAGAATCTGAGTCGCGCCTGGATGGGCGTGCCCCATGTCACCCAGTTCGATGAGGCGGATATCACGGAACTGGAAGCTTTCCGTAAGGCTAAGCTGGAGTTGGCTGCAGGCCGCAATATCAAGCTCACCCTGCTTGCCTTTATCGTCAAGGCGGCCAGCGTGGCGCTGCGGGAATTCCCCACGGTTAACGCTTCGCTGACGCTCGACGGCGAGGCGCTAGTGTTAAAGAAGTATTTTCACATCGCGGTTGCCGTCAATACCGATCAAGGCTTACTGGTGCCGGTGATACGCGATGTGGATAAAAAAGGCTTGTTGGATGTGGCCGCGCAGATCGATGAGCTCAGCCGCAAAGCGAGGCAGGGTAAGCTCACCCCCGCCGAGATGCAGGGCGGGTGCTTTACCGTATCCAGTTTGGGCGGCGTGGGCGGCACGGGATTTACCCCCATCATCAACGTGCCGGAGGTCGCGATCCTGGGCGTTTCCCGTTCTGCGCTCAAGCCGGTATACAGGGACGGGCAGTTTGTTCCCCGGCTCGTTCTGCCTTTTGCGCTTTCTTACGATCACCGCGTCATCGATGGTGTCGCCGCCGGGCGATTCAGCGGCTTTTTGAGTAGGGTATTGTCCGATATCCGTGATATCTTGTTATAGGCCGAGGAGGAGCGCGACATTGGGAACAGACCAGGGACAGAGGCTAGTGTAGTGTCCCTTAAATAACTTTACAGTTAAGCCGCCTTCTTTTTTCCCTCGGGGCAGGGTGGATCTGGGCTTGATCTGCTCCATCTTGACCCGCGCCCGCTCGATCTTCTTGATGATGTCC
>JBOIEG010000511.1:0-1081 GCA_050740915.1 Gammaproteobacteria bacterium
TGACCACCCGAACCTCGATTTTGGCGCTCAACACGTACGTTATGGCTTTGGTGTTCAACCTAAGTCCGACAGGCTCCTAGCGAGAAACCGACTTCATGGTTGGGTTCCCTCCAGTCTACGGGCCGCATCGTGGGGGACATCGTCTCCCCCACCGTCGAGGAAGGTGAGTGGGAATCCTTGCGGTGACACTTGCTCGACACGCATATTCTGCTTAGGAGCCTGCTCGAGCCGAAACGGCTGGCTAAACGGGTCGCTCTCGCGCTAGAGGCCCCCGAGAACGAGTTGTGGTTATCGCCGATCACCACGTGGGAGGTCCTGATGCTGGCGGAAAAGGGGCGGGTGCTGCTCAATCCTGAACCTAAGGCATGGATCCGCAAAGCGTACCGCACTATGCCATTCAAAGAGGCGCCGCTCAATCACGAAGTAGCTTTGGTGAGTCGGGATCTCCGATTGCCGCATCAGGATCCCGCCGACCGTTTTCTGGCGGCAACCGCCCTCGTTTACGATCTGGTTTTAGTGACCTCCGATGAACGGCTGTTTCGCAGCAAGGCGCTAACTACGCCGGGCAATGGGTAAGGTCCGCGAGAAAACCGGGTTCAGACCGAGTCCGTCCGCTATGTTCTGGAAACGCCGGGTTACGGCTCCTGCCTAAATGCACATAACAAGATCTGACCCTTAGCATGCTCTCAAAGCTCGGCCGGGTCCTGTTCTGGCTCTCTACGCGCCTTGAAAAGGGGCACGCTATAGGCGCTAAAGGGCCCCCGCTAGAATTGTTTTCTGTACATCATTGGAAAAATAAATCGAGCCCGGCCGTTCGCAGTAACAGTAGTGTAGTGTCCCTTAAATAACTTTACAGACTTTCCAGTGATTGCTAGGGTCTCGCTCATGCCGAACACCAGCGTGGCGATCAAGTTGCAGCCGGCTGAACGCACGCCGCTGGAGACATGGGGATCCGCACACGGAACTCCGCAACAGGTGGCGCTGCGCTGCCGGGTTATCTTGGGCGCCCTGGCGGGTCAGAACAATGTGTCGATCGCCGAAGAACTCGGCGTAAGCCGGCCCACCGTGCAACTGTGGCGCA
>JBOIEG010000512.1:0-8394 GCA_050740915.1 Gammaproteobacteria bacterium
CTGCTCATGCGTCTCGGGTTGCTCGCCAGTATTTCCTGGGTCATGTCGCTGACGGCGCCGCTGTTCACCGTATTTGCACTGGAGGTTTCTTGGCGCGATCTCATCCTCGTTCTTGGTGGGGTGTTCCTACTGATCAAGGCCACGATAGAGATCCATGACCGGCTCGAAGCCGGGCCACACGAGCACGCGGAGAGCGTCGCTCATGCCCGGTTCTGGCCGGTAGTCGCGCAGATAGTGGTGCTCGACGCAGTGTTCTCGATCGACTCGGTCATCACGGCCATCGGCATGATCGACGAAATCTACGTTATGATGGCCGCGGTCGTGATCGCGATGATCGTGATGATCGTCGCGAGCAAGCCGCTCACCACTTTCGTGAACGCACATCCGGCGCTGGTCATTCTCTGTTTGGGATTCCTGCTGATGGTGGGCTTTGTCTTGGTCGCCGATGGCCTGGGCTACCACGTTCCTAAGGGTTACCTCTATGCGGCGATCGGGTTTTCGGTTGCCATCGAGACCTTTAACCAGCTCGCGCTTCGCAATCGCCGAAAGTGGGCCGCCTCGATTCCCCGACGACAGCGCGCGGCTGACGCCGTGTTGCGGCTTCTCGGCGGTGTTCCTGTCTCATCGCCAGCTGCGGTAGAACTGAGGACGCCGATCCCGGAGGGCAAGAACGAGGACACGTTTGCGCTCGCCGAAAAGGAGATGGTGCGCGGCGTTCTCACGCTCGCCGAGCGGCCGGTGCAAACAATCATGACGCCGCGGTCGGAGGTCACCTGGATCGACCCGGACGATCCCAAGGAAGCCGTGTTAGCGGAGGTTCGCGACAGCGCGCATGCTCAGTTTCTCGTGAGCCGCGGATCAATCGATGAGGTCGTAGGCATCGCGCGCAAGCAGGATATCCTCGAGCTTTGTCTCGACGACAAGCCGTTTGACGTCATGAAGGTGCTCCATCAACCGGTAGCGGTGCACGAGGGCACCTCGATTCTCGAGACACTGGGTCTGTTCAAACAGGCTCCCGTTGAGATGGCGCTGGTGGTCGATGAGTATGGCAGGTTGCAGGGGATCGTCACCCAGACCGACCTTCTCGAAGCGATTGCGGGCGACTTACCAGACACAGAGAACCAAGAACCGGAGGTGAAAGAGCTAACCGACGGCTCATTCCTTATCGACGGCGCGATGTCGATCTATGACGCACAGGAGCGGTTCGACCTGGGCCTGCCGCCGGTCGGGGACTTCAATACGGTTGCCGGTTTCGTTCTCCGGCTTTTCGAACGCATACCCGCGGTAGGCGAACGCATCGACTGGCGCGGATGGAGCTTCGAGATATCCGATATGGACGGATGGCGGATAAACAAAGTGCTCGCTCGGCGCGTTGATGCGGATGGCGAATCATCTGTGGCGGATTCAACTTTAGCGCCGCATCCGAATGATGCTTGATGGGTCCACAACGGTTGCGCTCTGGACAGCGGTTCCTCAGGTGGCGGGTCGCTATATTCGGTCTTCTTTTCTGGTATTCCGTGGCGGCGTTTGGGCAGGCGCGATGGAACCACCAGCGGCAGGATTCAGATCCTGGGCGAGATCGCCTGATGCTGCAAGCCCAGAAGCGCTGGGCAGGGATAGGTGATCACATGGATCGGTATGGCTTCAAGGTAAGTGCGGAATGGGCCCTTATCCGCAAACCGTTGCGTGAATCGCGACCCCCGTATACCGGGAACCATGTTGGGCATAATCCCGCCAGCGAGATAGACACCACCGCGTGCACCGAGGGTTAAGGCGAGGTCCCCGGCGAAACCACCCAGCATGGCTAAATAGTGATCCACGGTCTTTTGCGCCAGTGGATCGCTAGCACTTAGGGCAGCGCTGGTGATCTGTTCAGGGCTTTTGGCTTGTGCTCGTCTACCTTCGGTTTCTGCGATTGCACAGTAAAGGGCAATCAGCCCCGGTCCGGCTAATACCTTTTCCGCCGACACATGGCCGACTCGTTGCCGCAGCTGAGTGAGGATTCGGCTCTCTTCATCGGAGCTCGCCGCTAAGGTGGCGTGACCGCCTTCGCTTTGTAACACGGCACAGCCATCGGCATGCGGTATGAGGCCAGATACCCCCAGTCCAGTGCCCGGTCCCAGCACCGCAATGGCGGCATGGGCTTGCGCGACTCCACTCGCGATTGGCTCGAGGTGTGTGGGCTGCAAATGGGGGACGCTCAAGGCGATGGCGGTGAAATCGTTGACGACGTTAAGCTCCCGCAATCTCAATCGAGCGCGCAGCTGTGACACTGAAAACACCCAATGAAAGTTAGTGAGTTCAATGACATCATCGGTCACCGGACAGGCGACGCCGAAGCGGCCGGTCAAAGATCCAGGGTCGGCGCGTTGTTCCTTAAGATAATGGAGGAGAAGCGATTCCAGGGTCTTAAAACCCGCGTTCTCGAACGTCTGTATCGACGTAAAATCGGTATCAGGCTCGGTGATGCAAAGGCGGGTATGGGTACCGCCAATGTCTGCTAAGAGCAGCCGCTCACTTTGCGCCACGAGAGATCTCTACTCATCCAAGCGGTTTGTGGCGGCTGCCCTCGCTCTGCCGAGTACCTAATTCGGTTATGACGCTGAATGCGCTTCAAACCTTCAGGCGCACCGACGACGCGTTTTCCAGATACCAACCGTAGGTGCTGGCCAGCCCTTCCCGCAGGGTTATTCTGGGGGACCAGCCCATGGTCCGAAGACGTGTTATGTCAAGAAGCTTGCGCGGGGTGCCGTCAGGCTTATTCCGATCCCACACGATCTCGCCCTCATAGCTTACTGTATTTTTGATCAAACCAGCGAGCTCACGGACGGTAATGTCCTCGCCGCAACCCACGTTAAGCAATGGGGCGAAGCTCGATGGGTTCATGACGGCTTCCTGCGCACGCCGAAACGCCTGGTCCAGTTTCCGCTCTGGCAAGCTCATGAGGAACACGCAGGCATCCGCCATATCATCGACGTGCAGGAACTCGCGCCGCGGCGCCCCGCTGCCCCAGAGCACGACCTGCCCTTGCACCTCGCCATGACATTTGGCTTCATGGAATTTTCGCAGCATCGCGGGGATGACATGCGAGCTGTCCAAGTCGAAATTATCACCCGGGCCATAGAGATTGGTAGGCATGACGGAGTAAAACCGCGTTCCGTATTGCCGATTATAGGCCCAGCACATTTCTATTCCTGCGATCTTCGCCAGCGCATACGGCCGATTCGTCTCTTCCAGGGGACCGGTGAGCAAATATTCCTCCTTCATCGGCTGCGGGCATTCGCGAGGATAGATACAAGAGGAGCCCAGAAACAATAAGCGCTTGACACCGCTGCGCCAGGCTTCGTGGATGACGTTGTTTTGAATAGCGAGGTTTTGTTGAATAAACTCCGCCGGCAAGCTCGCGTTAGCCCAGATCCCGCCTACCTTGGCCGCCGCCATAAACACTATCTCCGGCCGCTCGGCTTCAAAGAACTCTCTTACCTGTGCCTGATCGCTCAGTTCGAGATCTGCCCGCGGGCGCGTAATAAGACTAGCACGAGCATCTTGCTGCAGCCGGCGTAGAATAGCGGATCCCACAAGTCCGCTGTGCCCCGCAACGTAAATCCTTGTCGAGGGGCGCATAAACAAAGCCTCGAGGTCGTTTAGGGTCATCGCCTATAGGGCACTTCGATTAATTCAAAGTGCCCGGCGGTATAGGGATATGCCGCGCATTTTACAAACAGCCAACTGTTTGTAAAATGGAGCGAAGAAAAAATCGCATTTTTTGCTTTGCGATTCGAAAAATTTCACGGATGGAATTTTTCGAAGTGCCCCATAGACCTTTCCCTGAGTAAGGAGTCGAGCGGCGGTGATCATTCGGACGCGTAACCATAGGTCTTGAACCCTTCGTTTTTGCACAAGAGATCGCGCTGAGCCTGCACGAGATCAGAATCGACCATTTCCCTCACCATGGTTTCGAAGCTCACCCGTGGGCGCCATCCGAGCTTTTCGCGCGCCTTGCTAGCATCTCCGATCAGCGCATCGACTTCCGTGGGGCGAAAATAGCGCGAGTCGACCACTACCAAAACATCTCCTGCGCTCGGTGGCGCTGGAACGTGCGCATTTCCGGTTGCGGTGATCTTGCCGCGCAGAGTCGCATGGTCGACCTCGACCACCACGCCCTTCTCATCCCGACCGCTCCCTTCCCAACGCAAGGTCAGTCCCAGCTCCTTGGCTGCGCCATCAAGGAAATTCCGCACCGAGTATTGTTTGCCGGTCGCAATGCAGTAGTCCTCGGGTTGATCCTGTTGCAGCATCAGCCATTGCATCTCCACATAATCCCGTGCGTGTCCCCAGTCTCGCTTGGCGTCGAGATTTCCAAGATGCAGCCGCTTCTGCATCCCGAGCACGATTCGAGCAAGACCCCGGGTGATCTTTCGGGTGACAAACGTTTCTCCCCGCAGCGGAGACTCGTGGTTGAATAGAATACCGTTGCAGGCGAACAGTCCATAGGCTTCGCGATAGTTGATCGTGATCCAGTACGCGTAGAGTTTGGCCACTCCATAGGGAGAGCGAGGGTAGAAGGGAGTCGTTTCCCGTTGCGGGATCTCTTGTACCTTGCCGAAGAGCTCCGAGGTCGAAGCCTGGTAAAAGCGGGTTTTGTCTTTTAGGCTCAGGACTCGGATCGCCTCTAGCAAGCGCAGCGCCCCCAAGGCATCGGCATTGGCGGTATATTCTGGGGTCTCAAAAGAGACCGCCACGTGACTTTGCGCCGCTAGATTGTAGATCTCATCAGGCTGGACCTTCTGCATGATTTGGATCAGATTAGTCGAATCGGTCATATCCCCGTAATGCAAAAAAAAGCGCGATGTTTCTTCCAGGGTGTCTTTGTACAAATGATCGACGCGTTCGGTGTTGAAAATCGAAGAACGGCGTTTGACACCATGGACCTCATAGCCTTTGTCTAGCAGAAATTCGGCGAGATAAGCACCATCCTGCCCCGTGATTCCCGTGATAAGCGCTGTCTTCATCGATGGTTCCTGTCTCTATCTAAAAACTAAACGGAATTGAACTGGGGGTCTCCTATTTGCTCGCACAGTTACGATCGGTACACCGGTTCGATTTTTGGGCTATCGCTCAGGAGTTCAGCAGCTTGAATTCGGTGACATTCCATGCGGTTTTTAAAAACCTAATAATAGCATCTGTAAGTGCGGTTTCGTGCGCAAAGACGCGCACTGGATTCGGCGTTTAGCCAAAAGTCGATGCAGAGATCGCGCGCATGTTTAAAGGAGAGGCGTGAGGCTGCTGCTCATGGTGATCGCTGCGGGCACGGTCTGGCGGTACCGCGTCGTCGCGGAGCGGCGTTCGCTCGAACAGGTGGCCGCGCCGCGCGCAGATTAGTCGCGCGGGTAGACTTCAACGGCTGACTGGAGGAAGCAATGGTCAAACAACCGGCGCTGCTTGTCATCACCTCGTTTGCCGACTAAACTCCTAGCCGGCAAACAATGTTTTACGGCCTTCATGATCAAGACCATCACCAAGGTCGGGAACTCGCAGGGCCTTATCTTTGATACAGCGCTGCGGGAGCTGACCGGCCTCAAGACGGGCGACCAGGTGAACATCACCGTGCACGAGGGCGGCACTGTTGTGATCACGCCCATCCGCAAGGCGCCGTCCGCGAATGATATAACTGCCGTTGTTCGCAAGACCGTCAAGAATTACCGCCGGACCCTTAAAAGACTGGCATGAAGCCAGGCGCCCATGACTGCGTCCATCTAACAGTGGGTGTCGTCGAGGAGATCCACACCACGGTGTTGGAAGCATTCGGCGGCTCTGGCGGTATCCGCGACGGAGGACTACTGTCCTCAGCGGTCGCTGCTCCGCAAGCGACGTTCGAAGGCCGGTCGCCGTACGCGGATGTCGTTGAGGTTGCGGCTGCGTATCTGTACTTCCTGTGCCGCAATCATCCTTTCATGGACGGCAACAAGCGGACTGCAATGGCATCCGCCATCGTCTTTCTTCGTCTGAATGGAATTAAGCCGGTCGCCGACAGCGACGAGTGGGAACAACTGGTGATGGACGTTGCTGCTTCGCGCATCGACCGCGACGAAACCACTCTGCGGTTAAGAAAGTTGGTTCCAAGGTCTCGATAGGTTACTGCACGGTCGAAGTCTCGGATCAGTATGCGTTGTGCCAGGAATAGGACCACCGCGTCATCCGTGGCCGCCGCCTGCAGCTCGAAGTTGAAACCTGGCGCAGAAGCGTTTGCAAAATAAATCGAAGCCCTGACCCCTTGAACCCTCTTTAACCCTTCCTCCTTCCCGCAGTGTCCGACCTATATAAAAGACGCTCGGCGTAGTGCTTACGATGCCTGCCGCGCTTGGGGTCCGACTTTGCCTTTAAGCACTGCCATGGATAGTCCTCTAACCTGGGTCAAACCGACACTATGCCGGTCCACGCCGGGTCGACGGTCTGGCCGACGCGATTCCTGCAATAGGCAAGATAAAACCGGGAAGGCCCGTCGTTCTCATGTCGAGACAGAAGTGCCTCGAATTTTTCCGTCGCTTCGTCCAACCGATGGGCGCGGAAGGCTCCGACCGCCGCGCGAAACTCCTCGTGCAGCTCTTTTGTGGATACCTCCAGTGTGTCGTGCCGGCCCACGAGCTCGCATAACGAAACAGCTTGAGTTTTACCCTTGAGACGAAATTCTCCGAGCACCCGGTAGGCGAGGTTATCGATCCCGGCGAGCGTTTCCAAAGAAACCAAGATCCGGGTCGCCAGGGCCTTGTTGGCGGCTTGAATACGGTTCGCGGTATTGATCGTATCTCCAATGGCGCGGTGATGCCGCGCGTTGCCCAAACGGATGGTGCCGAGCACCATTTCGCCTCGATGCAATCCGATCCGTGTCGAGAGCGGCTTATGTGGGTTGTCGCGATTGAATGCGTCCACCGCATGCGCGATCTCGAGAGCCGCCAGGCATCCTCTCTCGCGCTGGGAAACGTCCGCGGCGGTCTTCCATACGGCTAACATCGCGTCACCCTCGACGTCGGTTATTAGTCCGCCGTGCTACGCCACCGGACGACCGAGGACCGCATAGTATTTCTGGAGCAACATATGCAGCTCCCTCGCCCCCATCTCCTCGGCAAGGCGTGTGAAGTCCTGAACGTCCGTGGCGAGGCAGACACCTTGAAACGGTGCTTCCCGTTGCGGCTCCGCCCCTCGCGCATACCTGGCCGATGGATCCCAGTTCGGGAAAACGCTCTCGATGAACCCTTCGAGTCTCAACCGTTCCGCGCGCTGATCAGCGAGGTGCCAACCGAGCGCAATCAGCCAGGCAAGCGGCAACTGAATGAGAACAGGTATCGCAACCGGGAGCCAGAGGCCATACCGACCGAAGATCCAGTGGGCGATGCCTAAATAGACTGCAGTCGCGACTACGGAACCGAGTAGCGCGGGGGTAAGGGGCAATGCGAGCACGAGCGCCGCAACTACGACACCCCAGCCGAGCGTAAGCCATCGGTGCGATAGGGGCGGCTCGATCTGGCGACCCTCGACGAGATTCGCGAATAGCGTCGCCATGATTTCCACGCCGCTTAGATTCATGCCATTGGGGTCCGAGAAGACCGTCACGAACGTGTCTTTGTCGATGAGCTCCTTTTCGGTCGCGCGCCCGACGAACACGGCTTTGTCGCGGAGGCCGGTGACACGGCCCTCGAGCACGTCGCTGTAGGAGACGGTCGGAATAGTGTACGCAGGACCGTAAAAGTCCAGATATCGGCTGTCGCCGTCGCAGTATACGTCGGCCAGTATGCGGAACAGGCGTTTCGCGTTCGGTGAGGCGTTCAACGAGGTTGGGGGGACGCCAGTATTTTCGGCGCAGAGCGACGCCAATTCTTCCCTCACCTCTGGAAGCACATAATGATGGAACGCCACCAGTGGCAGGGTCGGCACGTTTCCGAGCGATTCTTCAAACGCCCATGCTTCCCTCACTGGGTGGGGCCGCTTGACCAGTGGGAACGGGGCCACGGCGAGCGCCGCCTCGGCGAGCCGAGGTGTGGGCTCCACCATCCGACTGAGTACGAGCCCATCCGCGGAATCCTCAGAGGTTGTGAATTTTTCGATATTCGCGGCGATAAGCCGCCGAGAGGGGATACCGGCGCCGGTGAGACAAGCGCGGGTGGAATGTCGCCTAGCCCTTGCAAAACCCGCCAATTCGCCCCAAACGACGAGTCTCGGGGACTTTGTGCCCCGTTATCCGGTCATTGCCGCCACTTCAGGCGCACCTGCCCCTAGCCCGAGCAACTCGGGCGCCAGGGCGAAGCTGCGCATCAGGTTGTGTGCCAACGCATGGAGCAGCAGTACGCTACGAACTTTGCTTTTTCCGCGCACCCGCAACCGGGTCAAGCCGCGTTC
>JBOIEG010000513.1:0-2053 GCA_050740915.1 Gammaproteobacteria bacterium
CCATATATCCACAGCCAGAGCCTGTAGGACTTGCGTCAGAATCGTTGTTTTCCTCAGACGCCCTTAACTCCATGGGGTCTATCAAGTAGAAAACTACCCACAAATTTTGCTGAGGAGCCATAAATAAAATAAAAATAAATAACTAGGAATAACCACAGTTGTTTTAATGGAGAATTCAATGACAAGACCCACAATCTTTGAAAAAAGGATCTCTGGCGGGGAACTGCATGTATTGGGACAACGATTTGCCGTCGTCGAACGAGAGCTGGAACTCATCAAGTATCTGCTGATGACCCGATACGGGCCGGGGCATCAAATAGCACAGCGTGTTGCGAAATTGCCGACCATCGTAAAACGAGCGAAAGCGAAATTAGCGGAATTATTGGGGTATTATTAAGCACATTTAAGTGACATCAGCGGAATTTGCGATTGACACCCCTGTCGCTGCTCTCGTCAACAAATTAATCCCCAAAACAGATGAGTTGGCTATAACCTCTTTGTTTTTCTCTTTCATTGCGTAAACCTCTCTTTACGCCCACTTCTGATTATGATCGTCTTTTCCGGTTCAGGAATCTCATCAACGGGTAACAATAGTGTTTTGTACAAATGTCTGTTGAGATTTCCCAGCGTGGGTTTCACCTTTGATGCACGCACCCTCTCGAGCAGTGTTGCTTGCTCGTCGGGTGAGACATGAAACTTAAGAATACCCAGCAACCTATTTCGGGCATCGACAATTTTGCGAGCTTCTTGATTAGCTGCGAATGTCGCTGCTTCTGGAGAGAGACTACCATGTTGTTGTTGGAAAGCAAAGTCCTGCAACATCCTCGCAAACTCCTCCTGTTTTGGAAGGGATATTGTTTTTTCGTAAAGGTCCATTAATAACGGTGGCAATCCATTTCTTGTACCAGTGTATTTATTAAAGGATTAACTATCCAGTACTTGATAGTTGGTAGCGAGGAGGTGGTGGTGGAGGTGTTGAACCGACTACAGACAAACCCGTTCCTGGAAATTCTCGTGAACCTATCACTGATGGCCCCAAAACGTTTCTCGCCCGTCGGTACTGGATGTCGATTCAGTTGAAACTATAATGGCACTTCATGATACGCGACTGGGATTTGGGCAGCATCGTACGGGTTGCGGGTATCACTCCGTACTACGCCAGCAAGCGAGGGGATCTCGTGCTGATCGAGGGCGATTGCCGGGAAGTTCTACCCCAGCTCGTCACCGCCGGGCTATCTCCCAACCTCATTTTCGCCGATCCACCGTATCACTTGTCCAATGATGAGGTGACCTGTCACAGTGGCCAAATGGTCTCGGTGAATAAGGGGCTGTGGGACAGAAGTGCCGGAGTTCACGAAGACCACCGGTTTGTCCTCTCCTGGCTTAACCCTTGCCTATCCTCGCTCGCCCAAAATGGCCCTCTGGGTAAGCGGTACGCACCATGTCATCTTCTCGGTGGGCTACGGGCTTCAGGAACTCGGCGCCAAGATCCTGAACGTCGTTGTGTGGGAGAAGATCGCCCCGCGTCCCAATCTGAGCTGTCGCTATTACACCCACTCCCACGAGCTAATCCTGTGGGCAAAGCGCTCGGAAAAGGAAAAGCACACCTTCTATTACGCTTTAGAGAAGGAAGCGAATGGCGGCAAGCAGCAGAAGGACATCTGGTATCGGCGGAATGTCAACGGAACGGGGGAGGGTTCGTTACCTAATCACTGGCGTATCGGTGCCCCGAAGAAGGCGGAGAAGCTGCTCGGAAAACACCCTACCCAGAAACCGCTGGAGCTGCTTGACCGGGTTATCCGTTGTTCGTCACACAATGCAGATTTGGTGATCGATCCTTTCTGTGGCAGTGGAACTACCGGTATTGCAGCGCTGGGCAATCGCCGCCGTTTTATTGGCATCGATCTGGACCGTGAACATTTAGAGCTAGTGTAGTGTCCCTTAAATAACTTTACAGACTTTCCAGTGATTGCTAGGGTCTCGCTCATGCCGAACACCAGCGTGGCGATCAAGTTGCAGCCGGCTGAACGCACGCCGCTGGAGACATGGGGAT
>JBOIEG010000514.1:0-2310 GCA_050740915.1 Gammaproteobacteria bacterium
TGATACCCGACCCGGGCGAGCTGGCGGGAAAGGAAATTCACGTCGATCGCGTCGCACTCTACCAGTGTCAGTCCTGCGGCCACCTCATGCCCACACCCGCCGGTCAAGCCAAACTACAACGGTTTGTTGACAGCCCGCTGGCCGGGTCGCGCTGGTCATAGGTGTCGCCGGTAACCACTGCTGGGGGATTCACCGAAAATTCGGCAACTCCCTTGAACACATACTTGGGCGTGTTCGGTGTGAAGTCCGAAATCAGCTTGGTGTAGGCAGTGGTTACCGGCGACACCTATGACCAGCGCGACCCGGCCAGCGGGCTGTTGTTTGGCAGTGTGCGCATCAACATTTTCAACATCTCCAAGATCAACTCCGAAGTGCGCGGAGGCAAGGCGCCCCGTATCAAACGGCTGTCCGAATACATCGGCGAGAGTTACTTCGACTATCTGGCCGGTCTGCCGGATCTGGTGCTGATCATGGATGAGTCGCACCGCTACCGGGCATCGGCTGGTGTGCGGGCGATCAACGAACTGAAGCCGATCCTCGGTTTGGAGCTAACGGCAACGCCATTCACAGAAAGTGCCCGCGGTGCGGTGCCGTTCAAGAACGTCATCTTCGACTATCCGCTCGGCAAGGCGATGGCGGATGGCTTTGTTAAAGAGCCTGCGGTGGTCACGCAGAAAAACTTTGATCCGCGGCAGTTCTCCGCCGAGCGGCTGGAGCAAATCAAACTGGAAGACGGCATCCGGCTGCACGAGAGCGTGAAGGTGGAATTGGAGACCTATGCGCGGCAGAACGACAAGCCCATCGTGAAGCCTTCCGTGCTTGTGATCGCCCGTGACACGACCCACGCCGGCCAATTGCTGAAGCTGATCCTGTCAGACAAGTTTTTCGAGGGCCGCTACCGGGACAAGGTCATCCAGGTGGATTCCAGCAAGACGGGCGCGGAAGAAGACGAAATGATCCAGCGCCTGTTGGCCATCGAGAAGACCGAGGAGCCGACGGAGGTTGTGATCCACGTCAACATGCTCAAAGAAGGTTGGGATGTGACCAACCTCTACACGATAGTCCCGCTGCGTGCGGCGAATGCGCGCACTCTCATCGAACAGTCTATCGGCCGTGGCCTGCGCCTACCCTATGGGCAGAAAACGGGGGTGAATTCCGTTGACCGCCTCAACATCGTGGCCCACGACAGGTTCCAGGAGATCATTGATGAAGCCAGCAGGCCGGGATCTGTGATCCATTTGCAGAAGGTGATCCTGGACCCGACCAGTGATTTGCAGAAGACCGTCACTGTAGTGGCGCAGTCCAACGTCCTGCACCAGATCGGTAAACCGGCCGAAGCGGGTGCAGTCCCAGCCCCTGGCGCAAAGACGCCTGCGCCAGTGTTCGAGACCGAGGCCGAGCAGCAGGTCGCGCAAATCGCCTATGAGGTGATCAAGCGGCACGAGTCGTTGCCGGGTTCAGCGGCGCTGTTGAAGCATGACGTGCAGGCCGCGATGATCAAGGAAGTGGCGGCGGCCTACAAGCCGGTGCAACAAGAGCTGGAAGGAATTTCCAAGCCGCCGGACATAAAGAGCATCGTTGCCAGGACCACGGAGCTTGTTGTCGGACAGACCATTGATATTCCCCGCATCCTCGTAGTGCCGAAAGGCGAGGTGACGGTCGGCTTCAAGCCGTTCAAGCTCGATCTATCAGGGATAAACTATCAACCCGTCACGCGGGATCTGCTGATCCAGCACCTGCGAACGCGGCAGCAGGACACGTTGAGCGCACTCAACGCGCAGTACCGTGAGCAGCGCTTGGAGGACTACATCGTCCGCGCGCTGGTGGACTTCGACGACAGCTCTTACGACGATCACGCAGAGCTTCTTTATGACCTTGCCGGTCAGGTTACGCGACACTTACGGGGATATCTCTCCGAAGACGACACCCGCAACGTGCTACAGTACCACGAGCGCCAGATCGCCGAATTCATCCACGTGCAAATGCAGCCGCACTAATGGGAAAAGGCGGCGGGCTACGAGGTGGTTGTTACAAAGGTACAAAGGGCTTCACGACCCTGAAGCCCTCCGCGTTCACGGCGGTGGCTGCCGACAGGGTGCAGAACGTTCATCAGGCGGTCGCGGACAAAGGCAAAATCGCCCAGCTCGTTTTCAGCGGGTTCAACCGGTGTCTCTATCCTTTCCAAAAATTTGGCTCCTCAGCAAAATTTGTGGGTAGTTTTCTACTTGATAGACCCCATGGAGTTAAGGGCGTCTGAGGAAAACAACGATTCTGACGCAAGTCCTACAGGCTCTGGCTGTGGATATATGG